>JBHICL010000430.1:0-3326 GCA_046759605.1 Alphaproteobacteria bacterium
TTCACCCGGAACAGATTGTCAGGATCGTACTTGCGTTTTATTTCCTTCAAGCGCGGATAGTTGGCACCATAGCTCGCCTCGATGCGGGCCTGCCCCTCGTCGTCCATCATGAAATTCACGTACGCTCCGCCCGGATTGAAGGGATGGATTGCGGTCCAATAGTCCTTTGCCCATCTGGTGACTGCGCCTGCGTTCTGAGGGTCGGGATCGATACCGGCGATAACCATCGACCATTGGGCATCGCGGTAGCTCCAGGCACTATCGTCGCCCGACGTTTCGTGCACTGCGCCATCAATGGGGTAAAGGTGCATCAGGCACAGCTCAGTAGGAATCTTGGCCGCTTCCGCAACGTGCACGTCTATCGCATCATCCGTCAATTCTTTGACGAAATCGCCCTTCCAGTACCATTGGAGTCCTTTGGGAAAGAGCGGATCGAACATCGACTGAACGGCCGGGTATGGCATCTGGCCCATCCAATCCATCATCGGTGTGGGCAGTTCCGCCCGAACGCGCTGTAGCGCGGCTTCGCCATCTTCCTGATTCCCGTTGTAGCATGACATCAGGATACAGATGCGTTTGCCCCAATGTTCCTCGGGGAACGGCGCAGACGACGGCACGGTCTTAAGCCCAAGAAACGTGCACAAATCCCGTGGCGCTGTTGGAATAAAATCTCGGTACCAGGTCATCACCTCCTTCGTGTGCGTCGCGTCCCAGAATATCGGGCCCGCATAAACGCTGCTCACGGGATGTGCCCGGTAAACAAAGCTGGTGACAGCGCCGAAATTCCCGCCACCGCCCCGCAGCGCCCAAAGCAAATCGGCGTTTGTTTCGGCGTCGGCGGTTACAAAGGAACCATCGGCGAGAACAACGTCGGCGCCAATCAGACTGTCGATGGTCAACCCGAACTTGCGCGACAGGTAGCCCGTGCCGCCGCCAAGCGTCAGTCCGGCAATACCCGTTGTCGAAACGATGCCGGCCGGAACCGCAAGCCCAAACGCATGAGTCGCGTGATCGAGATCGCCCTGCGTACATCCAGGCTGGGCGCGAACCGTTCGCTCGACCGGGTTCACTTCGATCCCCTTCATGAGGGAAGTGTCAATCATCAGGCCGTCGTCGCAACTGCCGAGGCCGGGGCCGTTGTGCCCGCCACCGCGAATCGCGATACGAAGACCAGTGTCGCGGCCGAAATTGACTGCGCTCATGATATCGGCAGCATCGACACAGCGCGCAATGACAGCGGGACGCTTGTCAATCATCCCGTTGTAGAGCGAACGCACGTCGTCGTACTCCGCATCTGCAGGCTGTATGACAATCCCGCGAAAACCCGCCTTAAAATCTGCGAGCGCTGTTTCATCGACCATGGCGTTATCCTCCGCATTTGCAAATGTCGCCGGCGAATTATTGACCAATCCAATTCATGGGTAAATGACGAAGCCTGTGAGGTCTCGAGACATGACCGGGTTGCCAATCCCACACGCCGTAGACCCTGTCGCAGAAATCCCGGCGTTCCGCTCGGTTTGAGCCAACGCTCCCCATCGCTCGTTACATCGCATAGAATGCCCCCGACGGGGCGGTCCGAGGGACATGGCCGAGAAACGTGTTCAACGCAGGCTGGCGGCAATTCTGGCCGCCGACGTCGTCGGTTACAGCCGATTGATAGAGTCGGACGAGACGGGCACGCGCGCACGCCTGAGGAACCTCCATTCCGAGCTTATCGAGCCGAGGATCGCGGAAGATGGCGGCCGTATCGTCAAGACCTCGGGCGATGGTGTACTCGTCGAGTTCGCGAGTGCGGTCGATGCGGTCCGCAACGCGCTCTCTGTCCAGCGGGAAATGCGCCAGCGCAACGAGACTGTGCCCGAGGATCGCAGGATCGAGTTCCGGGTGGGCATTAATCTGGGTGATGTGATCGTCGAAGGCGACGACATCCACGGCGATGGGGTGAACGTCGCCGCCCGACTGGAGGGGCTATGCGAGCCAGGGGAGGTCTACATATCCGGTACCATCTATGACAATGTCGAGGGCAAGTTAGCCGCGACCTTCGACAACCTAGGCGAGAAAACGGTTAAGAACATCGCCAAGCCAGTGCGGGTCTACCGGGCCCGGGACGCGACCAGTGAAGAGGCAAGGCAGGGTATTGCAGCTACCGCACCGTCACCGCCACTCCCCGACATGCCGTCCATCGCTGTCCTTCCGTTCGCCAACATGAGCGGCGATGCCGAGCAGGAGTTCTTTGCCGACGGCATCACCGAGGACATCCTGACCGAACTTTCGCGGTTCCGTGACTTGTTCGTCATCTCGCGGACCTCGGCCTTCAAATACAAGGGGAAGGCGCTCAACATACAAGAGGTCGCCCGCGAGCTAGGCGCTCAGTATGTGGTCGAGGGCGGCGTGCGCAAGGCGGGGAACCGCGTCCGCGTTACCGCCCAGCTTATCGACGCGGAGACCGATCGCCACGTCTGGGCCGAGCGCTATGACCGCGATCTTGAGGACATCTTCGCTATCCAGGACGAAATCTCGCAAGCCATCGTCGCAACCCTCCCAGGACGGGTCGAGGCGGCGCGGCGAGAGCGGACCACACGCAAACCCACTAACAATATGGCCGCCTACGAGTTGGTACTCGGCGCCAAGGTTCTGCACCACCGGTCGAACCGGCGGAGCAACCAGGAGGCGCTCGATATGGCCGAGCGCGCCATCGCGATGGACCAAAAATATGCCCATGCACATGCCTGGAAAGCCTGCATATTGGGGCAGGCGTGGAGAACCGGCTGGGCTGAGGACGACGAGGCAGTTTGGAACGAGGTCGTGAATGAGCTGCAGACGGCGCTGGCGCTCGATGACAACGACAGCGACGTTCACCGCATCCTCGCCGCTGTCCACGTGACCCGCTGCCAATTTGACAAGGCCGTCTTCCATGAGGACCGGGCGCTCACCCTCAACCCGAACGACGATCTGATCGTCGTGCAGAAGGGTGAGCTCTTGACTTGGCTCGGCCAGCCCGAGGAAGGGATTTCGTGGATTGAGAAGGCGATGCGCCTCAACCCTTATCACCCCGAGCGATTTTGGAGCCATCTGGGGCGCGCTTATTTCGTCGCCCGCCGCTATCCGGAGGCCGTGGCTGCTTTCCAGAAAATCGGTGCACCTGACTACGGGCACCACGCGTTCCTCGCAGCCGCAAGCGCGCAGAGCGGCGACGAGGCGGCGGCCAGGGCCCATGCCAACCAGGTGCTGACGCTCGAGCCTGGATTCTCGATCGCCAGTTATCTGGAGACGATGCACTATCGGAACGAGGTCGACCGCGCCCACCACCGCGACTCGCTGCTCAA
>JBHICL010000431.1:0-3324 GCA_046759605.1 Alphaproteobacteria bacterium
AGAGCTGAGTTGAGGATCGAGGAGAGAGTCGCCACTTCTTGAGGCGAGTTGACCGCGCCGCAGACGATTAGGGCCCACCTGACTCCGCATAATCGTGACGTCTTTTCTCTCTGAAAGGAGGACGTCATGCTCTCACAGTTCTTCGAGTCAGCGGCGCGGATCCACGCCCTTCGTGATGGTCCGGCCGGGGCGCTGTTGGAAGGGTTCGCCCAGACACTGTCCCAAGCGGGCTACGCGGTGATCACGGCTCGCTACCACCTGCGCGCGGCGGAGCACCTCATCCATTGGGGGGATCGAAAGGGCATCCCGATTGGCCATCTGACCGAGCAATCTCTTGGCCAGTTCGGGCAGCACCTGCGTCGATGCCGATGCCGAGGCTACGGCCACACGGCCCGTCGGGACGTGTTGCATGGTGCTCGCGAGTTCTTGACACACCTGCACCAGGCGGGCGTCGTCACGCGCCCTCTTGGTGAGCGCACGGGTCACGATCCGGTCCTGCTCACGGCGTTCGGTCAGTGGATGCGCCAGCAGCGCGGCACTTGTGAATCGACCCTCTCAAACTACGGCCGTCACATTCGCGAGCTGCTCGGCCGGCTCGGAGACGATCCGAGCCAGTTCGATGCGCGGAGCCTGCGCCAGTTTGTCATCGAAGCCAGCCGAACGCGCGGCTGGGCAGCGAGCAAGACGCGCACGACCGCGCTGCGGATGTTCCTTCGGTTTCTGATCGCAGACGGCCAGTGCGCCGTCGGGTTGGAGGCCGCCATTCCCGTCTTGGCACATTGGCGGCTGGCCGCGCTCCCGCGTTACCTGCCAGAAGACGACGTGGAACGCCTCATCGCGTCGTGCGACCCGACGTCGCCGGTCGGCCGCCGCGATCGTGCCATCTTGCTGCTCCTGGCACGCCTCGGGCTCCGGGCGGGCGACATCGTGCAGCTGCAGCGGCGGGACATCGACTGGAAGGGCGCCTGGATTCACGTCTGTGGAAAGGGCCGCCGTCAGACACGCCTGCCGCTGACTCACGAGGTGGGCCAAGCCTTGGTCGGGTATCTCGACGATGGCCGCCCTCCGACCGAGGCCGAGGCGGTGTTCATTCGCTGCCGCGCCCCATTTCGCGCCTTTCGATCGCACTGTGCCGTGTCGGTAATTGTCGACCGGGCACTCCACCGAGCCGGTATCACCCGCCCGAGCCGCGGGGCCGCCCACCTGCTGCGCCATTCTGTGGCCACGTCCATGCTGCGCCACGGTGCCTCGCTGCACGACGTCGCCGCCCTCCTCCGCCACCGCTCCATCGACACGACCCAGATCTACGCCAAAGTCGACGTCACGACGCTGCGGCCGATCGCCCAGCCCTGGCCGGAGGTGCCGTCATGCTAGCCCACGCTGTCGAGGAGTATGTGGCAGTCCGACGGGCCGCCGGCTTTGCCTTCAAGTGCGAAGGCTCGCACTTGAAGAGCTTCGCCGCGTTCTCGGGGGCGAGAGGCGAGGAGTATGTGCGCGCGCCCGTTGCCGTCGAGTGGGCCGGATTGGCGCGAAGGGTTCCTCAGCGCGCGCGCCGCTTGGGCATTGTGATTCGATTCACCCGCTATCTCCGCGCCGAGGACGCGCGTCATGAGCTCCCGCCGACCGTCTTCGGCGCCGAGAAGCCACCGCGCCCCGTGCCGTACATCTTGTCCAAAGACCAGATTCGGCACCTCGTTCATGCGGCGTCACGGTCGGGGTACCGGACGCTGCGGCGAGCGACCTACAGCACGCTGTTCGCCCTGCTGGCGTGCACCGGGCTGCGGGTGTCGGAAGCGATCCGGCTGCGATTGCCGGACATCACGCTCGATGGCCTCGTGATTCGTCGGTCGAAGTTCCGCAAGAGTCGCTTGGTACCCTTGCACGACACGGCCCGCGCTGGACTCGACCGCTACCTCCAGCAGCGAGGCCCCTATGCCCCGGCGGCTGACCACGTGTTCGTCTCGCTGCGCCGCAAGCCGCTCCGGCTGCAGGACGTGGAAACGGCTTTCCGCACCGCCGCGCGCGCCAGTGGATTACCGACCGGGCCAGGACGGGCGCGACCAACGCCCCGTTCGCTGCGACACACCTTCGCGGTCAGAGCGCTGCAGACCTGCCCGGACGGCCGCGAGGCCATCACCCGACACATGGTGGCGTTGTCGACCTACCTCGGGCATGCCAAGGTCGCCCACACCTATTGGTATCTGGAAGCGGTGCCGGATCTCATGACCGACATCGCCGCCCAGTGCGAACGCTTTCTGACAGGAGGACGGATATGACCACCCTCGCACCCCATCTCACCGCGTTCTTCCAGCAACGCCTGCCGCTCGAGCGCCGGGCCAGCCGCCACACCTCCGAGTCCTACGCGTATGCGTTCAAGCTGTTGTTGGCCTATGCGAGCGAGCGGTTCAAGGTCCGGCCGTCACAATTAACCCTCGAGCAGATCGATGCGCCGTTGGTCGTCGGATTTCTGAGCTACTTGGAAACCGATCGGGCGAATGGACCCAGCTCGCGCAACGTCCGGTTGGCCGCGATCAAGTCCTTCATGCACTTCCTGGAATACCGCGTACCGTCTGCGGTGGAGCAAATCCGACGGATTCTGGCCATTCCGCTCAAGAACGCCGAGACGCGCTTGGTTCGGCACCTGACCGTGGAGGAGATACAGGCCATCCTGGATGCGCCAGATCCCACCGGCCGGGACGGGATGCGAGACCGCGCGATGTTACACCTGTGCTTTGCCGCCGGCTTGCGCGTCTCTGAGCTCGTCAGCGTCCGAACCGAGGACGTAACCCTGCACCCGGAGGCCAGCGTGCTCGTGCACGGCAAAGGTCGACGGGAACGGGCCCTGCCACTCTGGAAGACCACGACGGCGGCGCTGCGAGCCTGGCTGACGGTCAGGGGCCCCGTCTTGGTGCCAGAGCTCTTCGTCAATGCTCGTGGCGACGCCATGTCCCGGTCGGGCTTCGAATACGTGCTGACCAAACACACCCGGTCCGCCGCAACCGCGTGCCCGTCCCTCGCCACCAAGCGCGTCTCTCCCCACGTTTTGCGTCACACCTGTGCCTTGACGGTACTTCAGGCGACCAAGGATCTGCGCAAGGTGGCGCTCTGGCTTGGACATGCGCACATGCAAACCACTGAGATGTATACGCGCGCGGATCCCTCAGTGAAGCTGGAAGCCCTCGAAGCGACGATCGCACCGACCTTGCGATCCGGTCGCTTCAAGGCCACCGACACGCTGATCGCCTCTCTGACGGCGCGCTCTGTTATGCGTCGCCCGAAACCCCCAAGATGACGTGCCAGCGGGGCCCCAGACGAAGGGGCTCC
>JBHICL010000432.1:0-3308 GCA_046759605.1 Alphaproteobacteria bacterium
GGCTATCCGCTGACACATGAGCTTGCCGGCCGGGTGCGCCTGATCGCGACGCCCCGCTACGACGCGGAGGGCTGCGTGGGGCCGAACTATTCGAGCATGGTGGTCGTCGCCGCCGCCGACCCCGTGACGGATATCGCGGAGCTGCGCGGCAAGCGCTGTGCCATCAACAGCTACGGGTCCCAGTCCGGGTGCAATGCCCTGCGGACGCTGCTCGCGCCGGTGGCCGGCAGTCGCGGCTTCTTCAGCGAGGTCCTGGTGAGCGGCGGCCACCCGTTCAGCCTGGAGATGATCCAGCGGGGCCAGGCCGACGTTGCGGCTATAGATTGCGTTACCCACGGTCTATTCGCGGCCCATGCGCCGCATCGGCTCGAAGGGACGCGCGTTTTGTGCAGGACCGCGTCCACGCCGGCCCTGCCTTTCATCTCGGCTCGTGCCACACGGCCGGACGATGTCGCCCGCCTTCGCGACGGTCTGTGCGCGGCCGTGGCCGATGCTGGTTTGGCCGAGACGCGAGCGGCGCTCTTGATCGCGGATGTCGAGGTCTTATCCCTCGACGCCTACGACTGCATCCCGCGAATGGTGCAGGCAGCCTTGGACACCGGTTTCACAGATCTTTCACCGCCGGACGCCTGAATCCTCCGTTTTGGGATCTATACCCACGGGCAGTGCGTGGTACCGGAGCCGTAGGCGCGGCCTTCCGCGAAGCGTGCGAAGGCGAATGGCTCGAGCTCGGCGACCTTCTCGCCGGTGGCCAGGTGCCTGGCCACCAGCTTGCCGATCCCCGTCATCTTGAACCCGTGGTTGGAGTCCGCGATCATGTAGACGTTCTCGAGGATCCAGTCGAGGATCGGAACGTTGTCTGGCGTGAAGGCGCCGATGCCGCCGGAGTTCCGCTCCCTGAATGCGGCGCGGACGCCCTTGAAGCGGTCCATGAACATCTCCATGCACGCCGTTATGTAGACCGGGAACTCGGGACCGGGCTGGTACTCTTCGTTGGCGTGTCCGTACGGGTCCGTGGTCGCTTCGGGGCCAAGCATCACCGGCATCACGCCACCCTGGATCCCGGGCCGGTCCATGCGCTCGGTGCCGTTCTTCCAATAGCAGTACACGTTGTCCTTGAGCTCCTCGCCGGTTTCCGGGTCCGTGACGGGCGTGTTCATGAGCTCGATGTGCAGCACGGGCGGATTGCGCCCGTCCGCGGCGTAGTACGGACCGTCGTGGTAGATCTCGCCTTCCTCGAGGCGCCAGTAGGTCCACATGTCCTTGTCCTCGACGCGCGAGCCGTCGCGGTAGCCGACGTCCAGCTTCATCGGCCTGCCGAGCATTCGCCAATGCTTGGGCGTCCATGCGCCGAGGCCCAGCACCGCGGCGTCGCAGCGTACCGAGCCCCGGTTGGTCCTGACCGCCGTGAGTCGGCCGCCGGTCACGTCGTAGCCTTCAACCTCGACGCCCGAGAAGATGCGAACGCCGTGGCGCTCGCACATCTCGACGAGACCCCTGACCGCCTGGGCGGTGCCGGCGTAGCCGGAAAGCCTCTCGTGGATCACGACATCGATCGCGTGGTGCTTGAAGTCGGGCCAGATCTTCGACAAGTGGTTTCGCGCGTCCTGACCGACGAACAGATCGGAGGTGTAGCCGACGTTCCGCTGGCTCTTGTGCATGCGTTCGTAGTCCGCGATCTGGTTGGCCTCGCCGCAGGAGATATAGCCCACCTGCTGGAAGCCGAACGCGATCGGATCGTAGTTCCACACGTCGATGGAGTGACGCACGATGGCGTGCAGCGGCTCGGTCATGTAGAAGCCCCGAACGCAGCCGCAGGCGATCCCGGTGGCGCCCGCGCCCGGCCCCGTCTTGTCGAGCACGATGATGTCGGCCCCCGAGCCCTGGCCGCGTGCCTCGAGCTCCATGGCCAGGTGCCAGGCCGTGCTGAGACCGTGCACGCCTGCGCCCACCACCAGGTACGATATGGAATCAGGAAGCGTATCGGGCATGACCGTTACTCCCTCATGCGAGCATCAGAGCTTGTCGGCGTATTCGATATTGTGCGCCCTCAGGCTGTCGTCGGTGCCGAAGGCGAAGTGTTTCGACATGTCCGGCGAGTACTTGCTCGCCGGCGGGCGGCGGCCCAGGGCCTCGGCCATCTGGCGCGTGTGGTGGGGGCCGTTGCCGCAGCAGATTCCGAGGTAGCGCACGCCCATGTCGTAGGCCTCGCGGGCGAACTCGCCGATTTCGTACCGATTGCACGTGAACGGATCCAGCGCCACCGGGAACGGGCGTCCGTCCGGAATGCAGTCGCAGGCCCCGTCCGTCAGCGATTGAAACGTCGGATGCGCCATGTCGGTCCGGTATGGAACCGGCAGCGCCGCCACGTGGCACGACACGGCCTCGCGTACCTGCTTCACGAAGGGGAGCAGGCTCCTGGGGCCGCGCTGGCAGTTGAGTCCGACCACGTCGGCGCCCGCGTCCTCGAGCTTCCTGCATCCCTCTCCCACCGTGTCGCCATCGCGTAGCACGTCCTCGCGATGGAGCGACAGGGTGACCACGGACGGCAGGCCGGTCTGCTTGATGACCTCCAAGGCGATCAGGGCCTCGCCCAGGTAGGAGATCGTCTCGGCGATGATCATGTCGACGCCCAGCTCCACCGCCCAGCCCACCTGCTCCTCGAACATCCCACGGATGACGGCGCCGGTCTTCGGATCGTCCGGGGCGTAGAGATTGGTATTGCTGATGTTACCGGCGACGAGCGGCTTCTCGCCCTCGGTTTCCTCGGCGACCTCCTTTGCGATGGCAATGGCCTGGCGGTTGAGGGGCTCGAGCAGGTGCTCCTTGCCGATCAGCCGCATCTTCTCGCGGTGACCGTAATAGGTGAACGCCTCGACGATGTCCGAGCCGGCCCGGACGAACTCACGGTGCAACTGCCGCACCACGTCGGGATGGTCCAGCACGGCCTCGGGTACGTATGCGCCGGCCTGCAGGTAGCCGCGGCGCTCCAGCTCGAACAGATACCCCTCCGCGCAGACGACCGGGCCCTCCGCCAATCGTTCCAACAACCCCCGCTTCACCGGCAATACCGCTCCCGCCATGCCTCTCCTCCAAAGACTTAGTATGGACGTACATACGCCTACATTGCTCTTCGGGCGGCTCGGACGCAATGGGGCTGTCATGCCTTCGACCGCTCTTACGCACCGCCATGCACATTCCCTCGTGGGCGCCGTCGAGCGCCAACGGACCGCCCATGATCTCCCGAAGCAGTTTCACGCGCATGGCCCGGGCGAAATCTCGATAATCGGTCGCCGTCATGACGAACG
>JBHICL010000433.1:0-3306 GCA_046759605.1 Alphaproteobacteria bacterium
AGACGTCGAGCGGCGGGCATCATCGCTGCGCCTGCGGCGCGCGGCGGCGGCGCGGCGGCTCCTCGGCAGCGGCGGGCGCGCGCGTGGTGGCCGCCGCGAAGACCTCGAAGTAGAGTTGCTCGTCGAGGCGCGCCCGGTCCCGCTGGGCCGCCGCCGTCAGGAGCTCGGCGGCCAGCATCATGAGCACGCGGTGGTTGCCGGCGGCGTGATCCGCCAGCGTGGTGATGAGCGCGTCGGTCATGAGGCGCCGGTTGCCGGCGGCCTCCAGCACGTGGTGCAGGCACGCGGCGAGCTGCGCGGCGGGGGCGGCCTCAAGGGCCAAGCGCACGCGGATGCGGCTGCCGAGCGGGAGCAGATCGTCCCGGCGAAACGTGGCAGTGAGTCGCGCGTCGCCGGCGAGCACGACCGTGAGCAGCAGCCGCGAGTCCAACTCGACACTGCTCAGCAAGCGCAGCTCGTTGAGTACCGGCGGCGGCATCTCCTGCGCTTCGTCGACGATGAGGACCGGCCGGGACAGAGCCGTCTCGACGTGCGCCTGCCAGCGCTCGCGCAGCACTTTGGTGCCGGCCCAGCGGTGGTGGGGGCTGAGCGCGACCCCGTAGAGATCGCCCAGCTCGCGGTAGAAGTCGGCCAGCCCGCTTTGGGGGCGAGTCAGGATGCCGAGCTGAACGTCGCGCAGCCCGGCGAGCCGATCCGCGAGCACCCGCAAGGCCACGGACTTGCCCGTGCCGGGTTCCCCGGTGACCAGCGCAAAGCCCCCCTCGCGGGCCAGGTGGTGTTCCACGCGCCAGCAGAAACGCTCGACCGGCGGCGTGACGTAGAGCGCCTCGACCGGGACCTGCGGAGAGAAGGGATTCCACTTGAGTCCGTGCGGGGCCAGCAGCTTCTTGTTCATCGGTCCTCCGGCGGTGTGCGTTCGTCTAGCCCATGTTTCCCCCGTTGGGCTCTGGTTTCGAGCATAAGGGCGCGAAAACATTGCCTTGGAATCATCCCACCCACTAAAACCTAGTGACAATATTACAGAGACGTGTCACCATAAAGACCAATATTGTGGTTGTATTATGGGTAGTACGCGTGGTATTGATCGTGACAGCATATGTATCTGCGCACGGTCAGGGCGCGCGGCGCCAAGGGGCAGGTCCACGAGTACCTCCGCCTCGTGGAGGCGTACTGGGAGAACGGCCGCGCCAAGCAGCGTGTCGTGTGCAATCTCGGACGCAAGGACGTGCTGGCCGCGCATCGGGAGGCGCTGGTCCGCATCCTCGGCGGGGCCAAGGCACCGACCCGCGCCGCCAGCGAGCAGGTCCGGGCCGTCCAAGCCTGGGACTGGGGCCCCATGCTGGCGGCGCGGGCGCTGTGGGGCGCCCTTGGGCTGGACCAGATCCTCGACCGGCTGGGTGGGCGCGGACGCACCGACCGCGCCGCGCTCAGCGACCGCGCCCTCGTGTTGGTCGCCAATCGGGTGTGCGCGCCCAGCAGTGAGCACGGACTGGCGCGGTGGCTGGAGACCGACTTCGTCTGCGATCGGCAGGGTCGGCGCTGGGGGCCGCTGTGGCGCGACGACATCGCGCGGCGCGCCAGTCGACTGCCGCGGGTCCGCGTTGAACTGCGGCAACTCAAGCAGTGGTACCGGACGCTTGACCGTTTGCAGGCCCGCCAGCCGGAGATCGAGAAGGCGATCTTTCTGCGCCTGCGTGACCTGTTCTCGCTCAACGTCGACCTCGTCTTCTATGACCTGACGTCGACATACTTTGAGGGCTCCGGCCCGGCCGCGCTCGGCACGCACGGCTACAGCCGGGACGGCAAGCGGCGGAACCCGCAAGTGGTGGTCGGCTGCGTGCTGGTGGAGGGCTGGCCCATCGCTCATCACATCTTCGCCGGGAACACACGTGATTCCACGACCGTGCCTGCGGTCCTCGACGACCTCCAGGAGCGATTCGGGATCCGTCGCGTGGTCTTCGTCGGCGACCGCGGCATGATGACGAGCGACAACGTGAGCCTGCTGCGGTCACGAGAGCAGGGCTACATCCTCGGCCGACCGCGCCGCCGGAGCGAGGAGGTCTATCACTACGTCGAACAGGCCAACACCACAGGCCACTGGATCGAATGCTCGGGAGGCATCACGGCTCGTGAGAAACGCCATCCGCCCAAGACGTTCGTGCAGGAGATTGATGCCGATCAAGCGGGAGTACGGATCTTCGTGGTCAAGAGCGACGAACGGCTCGACTACGAGCGCCAGCAACGCCTCAAAGCCATGCAACGCGTCCGTGCCGATCTCGAAGCGCTCGAGCAGCGGGTCGACAAGGGCCGCCTCAAGACTCCCGAAAAGATCGGCGCCGCGGCCGAGCGCATCCTCCAACGCCACCACGGCTACCGCTACTACGCCTGGGAGCTCAAGGACGCCCACTTCCGCTTTTTTGAGCATCCCGTCAACCTCCGGCGCGAGCAGGCCTACGAAGGAACGTACGTCATTCAGACCGAAGAGCCGGATCTGACCGCGCTCGATGCGGTCCGCCTCTACAAGGAGCTCAGCGAAGTCGAGCGCGCGTTCGCCCACCTCAAAGATGTCATCGAGCTCCGCCCGATCTTCCACCAGACCGACCGCCGCGTGCAGGCACACATCTTCGTCGCGGCGCTCGCCTTCCTCATCCACCGCGCCCTGGAGAAGAAACTGAAGGCCGCCGGTCTCGACCTGTCTGCCACCCACGCCCTGGAGGCGCTGCGCACCGTCCGCGTCGTCGACATCGATCTGGGCGACGGCACCACCAAGCGCTCCGTTACCCGGGGGACCAGCCGCGCCGCCCAGGTCCTCTCCGCGCTGGGAATCTCTGACCGCAACCCGCCAACCCCGCCCAAGGAGGCCACGAGGCACGCCTAGTGACAACACGCGGATCCGGGTCGAGTGTTTTCAATAGGTTACAAGCCAACAAGGGAAACATGGGCTAGAATCGCGGTCGTTCATTGTCTTCCTCCTGACTCTAGATCTTCCATGGCGGAGTGTGTCGTCCGCTCGGAGAGCGACGTGCGGACTGGCTGAGGATGCTCTCAACGAGCGGAGGCCGCCGCTTGCAAAAAAAACCGCGACGGCCTCGGCGGATTCGACCTGTCTCGACCTCTCTGCCGACAGCGGGAGAGTAGGGTCTCTGTGAGCCACTTGATGGCTTCGATGGACTCCTCAATCATACAGCCCTCGCATTCGTCGAGTGGCGCCTAACGTCAGGTTTCAGCCGCAGCGGCTTGCGGGTCGTTCAGCCGCTGTCGGCTGCAAACCGTTGATGCTCATTCAGCCCTCCCCCTGCTCCCACT
>JBHICL010000434.1:0-3305 GCA_046759605.1 Alphaproteobacteria bacterium
GAGATGGGACGCGGCGATGGCCGCTATCCGCGCCTCTTTCGCGCCCTTACCAGGGCCGACCTCTTGATCCTCGACGACTGGGGGCCGGACCGGCTGAATGCCGATCAGCGCCGCGACATGCTGGAGATCATCGAGGACCGCCATGGCGCCGTCGCCACCCTGATCACCAGCCAATTGCCCGTCAGCAGCTGGCACGACGTCATCGGCGAACCAACCTTCGCCGATGCCATCCTCGACCGTATCGTCCACAACGCTTATCGCCTCGAACTCGATGGCGAATCTCTGCGCAAGCATCAGCAAATGCCAGATGCCGGCGCCCCGGCTTGACCGAAATAGACGAACGTGACATCAACCACGAGACCCGATGGCGGCGATCATACCGCCCATGAAGACCAGGCCACAAAGTGGCCGCGATGCGTCGGAACGGGTGGCCGCGATGCGTCGGAATCAATGGCTGCGCGCACCGAGGCATCGCGACCACTGAATCCGATTGATCGCGACCACTGATTCCGATCCATCGCGACCACCTGTACCGACGGAACGCGAGCAGCGATTCCGAGCCATCGCGACCAGTCCGAGACGAGCCTGATCGACACTGCTGGGTGATCCGAGGTTCCGCTAGCCTCGCTCCCTTTGGGAGGAGCGGGGATGGCCACCAAGAGATTGCCCATGCGGAAGATCAGGGACGTGTTGCGGCTCACGGCCAATGGCTTGTCGAAGCGCCAGATCGCGGCCAGCCTGGGCCTGGGCCCGACCTCAGTCGGCGCGTACCTCCGCCGTGCCCGTCGTGCCGCGCTCGGCTGGCCGCTGCCGGACGGGTTGAGCGACGAGGCGCTGGAGCGGCTGCTGTTCCCGCCGCCTCGCGACATCGCGCGTGAGCGACGGCCACAACCGGATTGGGCCACCATTCACAGGGAGCTCCGCAAGCCCGGCGTCACCCTGTCGCTGTTGTGGGAGGAGTACCGGGCGGCCTGGCCCGACGGCTACGGCTACAGCCGCTTCTGCGATCTGCATCGGGCCTGGAAAGCCGGCCTCTCGCCGACCATGCGCCAGACCCACCTCGCCGGCGAGAAGATGTTCGTCGACTATGCCGGTGCCAACCTCGAGATCATCGACCCCGAGAGCGGCGAGATCCGCCAGGCCCAGGTCTTCGTCGCCGTCCTCGGCGCCTCCAGCTATACCTACGCCGAGGCGAGCTGGGGCCAGACCCTGCCCGAATGGATCGGCGCCCACGGCCATGCCTTCGCCTACTTCGGCGGCGTCCCCCGTCAGGTCGTCTGCGACAACCTGAAGTCGGGCGTCATCAAGGCCTGCTTCCACGAGCCCCAGGTCAACCGAAGCTATGCCGAGATGGCGGCCCATTACGGCACCGCCGTCATCCCGGCACGGCCTCGCAAGCCCCGCGACAAGGCCAAAGTCGAGGTCGGCGTCCAGGTGGTCGAGCGCTGGATCCTGGCCAAGCTCAGGAACCGCCAGTTCTTCTCGCTGGCCGAGGCCAACGCCGCCATCCGCGATCTCCTGGAGCCGCTGAACAGCCGCACAACGCGCCATCTCGGGACCAGTCGCCGCCAGCTGTTCGAGGACCTGGAGCGCCCAGCACTCAATCCCCTGCCATCGGCGCCCTATACCTACGCCGAGTGGAAGGACTGCCATGCCGGCCTCGACTACCACGTCGAGATCCACAAGCATTACTACTCGGTGCCGCACACCCTGCTCAGACAGAAGCTCTGGGCCCGGATCACCGAGCGCACCGTCGAGGTCTTCGCGTCCGGCAAGCGCGTCGCCTGTCACCTGCGTGGCGCGCCCAACCGACGCCACACCACGCTTCGAGAACACATGCCGAGCGCGCACCGGCGGCTCGCCGCCTGGACGCCGGAACGGATCCATCGTTATGCCGCCGCCATCGGTCCCAACACCAAGGCCCTGGTCGAGATCATCATGCGCTCGCGCCCGCACCCGGAGCAGGGCTTCCGGTCCTCGATCGGCATTCTCCGCCTGAATAAGGCGCATGGCAGTGAGAGGATCGAGGCCGCTTGCGAGCGGGCGCTGGAGATCGGCGCCCGTTCCTACACCTCCGTCGCCTCCATCCTCAGGAACAACCTCGATCGCCAGAGGCCGGCGCGGGCCGCGGACGGCCCAGCGATCGTTCACCCCAACATCCGCGGCCCCGGATACTTCCATTGAGGTTCCTTCATGCTGCATCACCCGACCCTCGACCAACTCCAGGAGCTCCGCCTGCACGGCATGGCGGCAGCCTTCACCGAGATGCAGGGCAAGACCCAGGCCGACGAACTCGGCCACGCCGAATGGCTCGCCCTGCTGCTCGACCGCGAGGCTGCCGAGCGTAACCAGCGGCGGCTGCAATATCGGCTCAGGAACGCCAGGCTGCGCCACAGCCAGGCCTCAGTAGAGAATGTCGACTACCGCACCCCCCGACGGCTCGACCGCGCCTTGTTCCAGCAGCTCAGCTCCGGCAAATGGCTCGCCGAGAAGCGCAACCTGATCATCGTCGGCCCCTGTGGCGTCGGCAAAAGCTGGCTTGCCTGTGCGCTGGGCCAGATGGCCTGCCGGCAGGACCGCGCCGTGCTCTACAAGCGCCTGCCGAGGCTGTTCGCCGAGTTGCAGCTCGGACGCGGCGACGGCCGCTATCCCCGTCTCTTCCGCGCCCTCACCAGGGCCGACCTCCTGATCCTTGACGACTGGGGCCCGGAGCGGATCGGCCCGGACGAGCGTCGCGACCTGCTGGAGATCTTCGAGGACCGCTACGCCAACGCCTCGACCCTGATGACCAGCCAGCTCCCGATCAGCTCCTGGCATGAGGTCATCGGCGAGCCTACCTTCGCCGATGCCATCCTCGACCGCATCGTGCACAACGCCTATCGCCTTGAACTCGACGGCGAGTCCCTACGCAAGCAGCAGGCTCCATAGCCGCTGCCGCCCCCATGCTTGACCGAAACCGAGGAAAATGACATCAGACGGAGACCCAGCGGCGCCGATCATGCCGTCACGGACGGCCGACCACCACGGTGGTCGCGATGCATCGGTACGGGTGGTCGCGATCCGTCGGAATTGGTGGTCGCGATGCGTCGGAATCGCTGGTCGCCATCGTCGGAATGCGCACTGAATGCGCTGCTTCCTTATCTCAGCGGCAAAGATGGGACCGAACCGGTTCCACCAGAACCGCACGGTTTCATGGCAAATGTCGATGCCACGCTCGAACAGAATATCTTCTACCTGCCGAAGCGACAGCGGATAGCGGATGTACATCATAACCACGAGGCGGATCACCTCGGGCGAGCTGTTGA
>JBHICL010000435.1:0-3302 GCA_046759605.1 Alphaproteobacteria bacterium
GTCATGCGGACGATATTCTCGGGGACCGCGCCCGCCTCCCGGAGCAGCGTGACGATATTGGTGAGGGCCTGGCGCGCCTGTCCCACGAAGTCCTCGGCCGCCAACGCCTCGCTTTCGGTCCAGCCGATCATGCCGGCAAGAAAGACGAGCCTTCCTTCGGCAACGACGCCGTTGCTGTAGCCCTTCGGCCGAGGCCAATCGGCGGGTTGAAGAATGTTCATTAATGCCTCCTTCCGAAGCCTGACGCGGTAGATCCGGCGCCGCCTCGATGATGAGGCGTCTCCCGGGCAAGTAGAGCTCACCGCTGGCTGGCTAGCGCCGCGCCCGCGCGCCAAGCCTGAATCCAAAATACGATAGGATGGCCGCGATCACGAGCGCCACCCAGCTCACCCACATTGGCACGCTCCAGGCACCAATCGCCACGGTCCAACCGAGGACAACGCGAACGAGGTGCGTCACGGCGATAAGCGCCAAGAGAGCCGCGGTGACGCGACAGTAGGTCCTGAGATTCATGATCTCACCCGCTGTTCTGGTCAGTTATTCCGGTCGACGGGCCAGCTCGGGCATCTCGGCGTCGGTCAGGCCAACCGTCCTGCCGGCCTCCAGCACCTGCGCGCAGGTGGCGTCATCGAGAGGGATGCCGTCCCGCCGCCGCGCGAGGCGCGTCCGGTGCTCCACGTCACCGGGAAGCAACACCTCGCCGCCAGGATCGCTTGGCGGCGACGCTGTGACGTGAGCCGCGAAGCGCGCGACCTCGGCGATATAAGCCTCCCGGTCCGTGAACTGGCCTGGATCGATGGCAATGCTGGTCATCGTGTTGACCAGCGTGGTGACGCCCGGCCGCGTGCAGCCGCCGCCGGACAGCGCACCGGCGAGAAGGTCGGTCACCACGTTCAGTCCGGACCCCTTGTGTCCAGCGATGGGGAGGAGGGAACCGCCTTCGTAGAAATCGTTCGGGTCGGTGGTGGGCCGGCCGTCCTTGTCCACGATCGTGCCGGGGGCGACATGCTCGCCCTTGTTGCGCGCAACGGCGAGCTTGCCCTCGGCGACGACCGTGGTGGTCATGTCCAGCAGGATGGGGCGGTCGCCTTCGACGGGAACGCAGATACAGATCGGGCTGAGCGAGAGACGACTGTCGCTACCGCCGAACGGGACGGCACGCATCCCGATGCCGGTGGTATTGAGGAAATGCAACGACACCAGGTCGTGGCGCGCCAGCTGCTCGGCCCAGTCGCCGAGGCGGCCGACATGGCCGGTGTTGCGAATCGTCGCAAGCGCGATGCCACAGTCGCGCGCGTTCGCGGCCAGCAGGTCCATCGCCGCCTCGGCCACGACCTGACCGAAGCCGAGCTCACCATCGATCACGGTCAAGGCGCCGCTGGTAAAGACGACCCGCATGCGACCACTGGGATTGACTTCCCGGTTCTCCATGAAGCCCACGTAACGCGGCACCCTGAGAACGCCATGGGAGTCGTGGCCACACAGGTTCGAATCCACGAGATGCCGGGAGACGCAGCTGGCGGTGTCCTCGTCGCAACCGGCGGCCACGAAGATGCGCGTCGCGAGGTCTGTCAGCGGTTCTGCTCGAATCAGCATTCCGAACCTCCGTCCCGTGCCTGCGGAAATTGGATTCCAATGGCCGCGCTCGTTATACCATCCCATCATGAACGACGCCCCGATCATCGCCGCGCGCGGACTGGTCAAGCGCTTCGGCAAGCTGGAAGCCGTCAAAGGCATCGCCTTCGATGTCGCACGCGCCCGTTGCGTCGGCCTCCTGGGGCCCAACGGCGCCGGCAAGACGACGACCATGCGCATGATCATGGGGCTGTCCACCGTGACCGGCGGGACCCTCTCGGTGTTCGGCGCCCCGGTTCAGGAGATGAGCCGCGCGATGAAGTCCAGGATCGGCCTGGTGCCGCAGGAGAACAACCTGGACCCGGACATCACGGTCCGTGAGAACCTGGAGGTCTACGGCCGCTACTTCGCCGTAGCGCCGGACACCGTCCGGGCGCGCGTCCCGGAGCTGCTGAGCTTCATGCAGCTCCAGGAGAAGACCGAGGCGCGGGTGATGCAATTGTCGGGGGGCATGAAGCGCCGCCTGGTCATCGCCCGGGCGCTGATCGGCGACCCCGAGCTGATCGTTCTGGACGAGCCGACCACCGGCCTGGATCCCCAGGCACGCGTGCTGATCTGGAGGCAGCTCCTCAAGCTGAAGACCCAGGGCAAGACCCTGCTCCTCACCACCCACTACATGGACGAGGCGCAACGACTCTGCGACCGCATCATCGTCATCGACCACGGCGAGATCCTGGACGAGGGCACGCCCCAGGAGCTCATCGATCGGCACGTCAAGGGCCACGTGTTCGAGGTGCGGAAGCCCCTGCCCACCGGCCTGGCCGATGGCCGCTGGGACAAGGAGGATATCGGCGACGCGGTCCTCTACTACGTGCAGTCCCCGCACGATATCCTGACCGAGCTGCCGGACGAGGCCATGTACATCCACCGCCTGGCCAATCTCGAGGATGTGTTTCTGCGGCTCACGGGCCGCCAGCTGAGGGAGCCGTGACGATGACCGCCCCGCTTGCCTCTCCCTACGCCGTCGCCGTGACGTGGCGGCAGTATCTCGTATGGCGCAAACTGATCTGGTCGGCGCTGACCACCAACGTCATCAACCCGATCCTGTTCCTGTTCGCCTTCGGCCTCGGCCTGGGCCGGTTCATCGAAACCATGGACGGAGTGAGCTATCTGGCGTTCGTGGTGCCGGGGATGATCGCCTATTCGGCGATGTTCGCGGCCAGCTTCGAGACCACCATCGGGGCGTTCACCCGATACTCGCTTCAGCACAACTGGGACGCGGTGCTGGCGACGCCGGTGAGGCTTTCGGAGCTGCTGTTCGGCGAGGTGCTGTGGGCGGCGATGAAGGCCATGCTGTCCGCCGTCTGCGTGTTCGCCGTCGGGTTGGTCTGGGGCGGCATCCCGTCGCTGGGTGGTGCGCTGGTGGCGCTACCGATCGTGTTCGTCGCGGCGATCGGCTTCGCCTGCTACGGCCTGGTGGCGACGTCCTTCGCCCGGGGGTACGAGTTCTTCAGCTACTTCTTCAGCTTCTGGGTCACGCCGATGTTCGTTTTCTGCGGCGTGTTCTTCGAGATCGACCGCTTCCCGGTGGTCATCCAGGCGGTCTCGTGGGTACTTCCGATGACGCACCTGATCGCCGTCATCCGGCCCCTCGCGACCGGCCTGCCCCTGGACCTGGGCTGGGCGGCGCTGCATCTCGGCTACACCGTGCTTCTCACCGTCGCCGC
>JBHICL010000436.1:0-3290 GCA_046759605.1 Alphaproteobacteria bacterium
CTTGTCCGGCGAACTGCCTCACCATGTCGCCGCCGATGCCCATGGCGCCGCCGGTGATGAAGACCACGCGGTCCTGGAGACTCGGATACGTCGCGTATTCGGGCATTGGTTCCGCTCCTCGTCCTGACAGTCCAGGAGGCAGGCTACCCGCCACGAGCATGGAAACAAAACCTTCTTGCCCGCGCGGGGATGCCGGGTCGGAAGCGGTTGGGATCTCGTCTTTGCCCAACTTGCCGCTTTGTCCGATACTGATCGGCGGTCATCGCGGACGCTCCAGGAGGGAGGGCTGCATGCGGTATGTCTTCCTCGTCACCATGGTTCTGGCCGGGCTCGGAATGGAGCAGCCCGTCGCCTGGGCCCAGGGCGATGTCGGTAAGGGTCGCGATCTGGCCGCCAGGTGGTGCAGCCGCTGTCACAATATCGAGCCCGACGGCCGGATGAAGCAGCACCCGCCAGATTTTGCCGCGATCGCGGTCTACCGGACCGGCGACCGCATCAAAGAGAAGATCATCGCGCCCCACAGGTCCATGCCGGACGTCGCGTCGGTGCTGGGGCTCAACGTGGACGATCTCGTCGCCTACATCGTCTCCCTCGAAAACACGGAGTAGTCCGCTCGCATCCGGCGGCACTCGACCATGTCGCGGCAAACGTCCCGGACGTCCGTGGCGTCCTCGACATCGGCGGCGGCCTGGCGCCTCCCGCCTATCCCTCCTGTGCCGGCGTGATCCAGCCGACCGCGCCGCCCGCGGCGTCCTTCACGATGGCGATACGGCCCACGTTCGGCACATCGAACGGCGGGCGCATCACCTGACCGCCGGCGGCCTCCACCTTGGCCAGGCGCGAATCCACGTCATCGACGGTAATGTAAGCGAACCAGTGATCCGGTACGCCATCGAACCCCGTGCCGGGTTTCATCTCCATGATCCCGCCGACGGGATCGTCGCCCGCCTTACAGACGGTATAGGCGCCCGCGCCTTCCGGCATGGGGAACGCCTCGAAGGTCCAACCGAGGGTATCGGCGTAGAACGCCTTGGCCTTCTCCGCATCCCACGTCATCAACTCGTTCCAATGAAAGTGCCCGTGCTTGCTCATCCTCTGCCTCTCTCCCTGTGCTTTCTCAGAACCCCCGCGGGAGCGTGCCCCCATCGGCAAACCTCATACCGGTTGGCCGTCGGCGGAACAAGTCCTCGAAGCGCTCGGTCCGCGAGACACCGGAACGTTCGCCATGGCCCCGGGATGGGGCGCGTGCCGCCACCGTAGCGTGTCTCGACAACCGAGGAAACCGCCGTCGCCAGAGAGAGTCGCCCGTCCAAACGCAAGGCGTCCGCCAGTGTCGCCGTGTGCTCTGTTGACAGCCGGTCCCCCGCCTTTATGGGGTAGGATGGCAAGCCGGGTGCGGAGGAGTGGGATGCCGGGAAAGCGCCGATCCGAGCGCCGCCTAGCCGCCATCATGGCGGTGGACATGGTCGGCTACAGCCGCCAGATGGCCGCGGACGAAGAAGGAACGCTGGATCTTCTCCGGAAGACCCGGTCAGAGACCGTCGATCCGCAAGTCCACGCCCATAACGGCCGGATCGTGAAGGAGATCGGCGACGGGCTCCTGGTCGAGTTCGCAAGCGCCGTGGACGCGGTGCGCTGCGCTGTCGGGATCCAGGAGGCTCTCGCGATGGACAGCGAAAGACGCCAAGACAGCCCGCGGTTCCGAATTGGTGTCAATGTAGGGGACGTGATCGCCGACGGGGAGGACATCTTTGGCGACGGCGTCAACGTCGCCGCGCGTATCGAGAGTCTCGCAGACCCGGGCGGCGTGTGCATCTCCAGCTCTGCTCATGAGCAGGTGCTCGGCAAGGTGCCGGTTGGCTTCGCCGATCTCGGGGAGAAAAGGCTCAAGAACATCGACCGTCCGGTTCGCGTCTACAGCATCGCTCTCGAGAGCGTGCAAGCCGATACCGAACCGGCCAAGGCACGACTCCAGCTGCCGGACAAGCCTTCGATCGCCGTTCTTCCGTTCGCGGATATGAGCGGCGATCGCGATCAAGAGTACTTCGCGGACGGAATCACCGAAGACATCATCACGGAACTCTCCCGGTTCCGAAGCCTGTTCGTGATCGCCCGCAACTCCTCCTTCACCTACAAGCACCGCAACGTGAAGGTGCAGGACATAGCGTGTGACCTCGGCGTTGCGTACGTCGTGGAAGGCAGCGTTCGCCGGGCTGGCGATCGGGTTCGCGTGACCGCCCAGCTCATTGACGGGGCGACTGGTCACCATCTCTGGGCGGATCGGTACGACCGCGACCTGGGCGATATCTTTGCCGTGCAAGACGACCTCGTGAATACCTTGGTCGCCACGATCGCCGGGCGCGTCAAGACCATGAGTATTGATCGCGTCACCCGCAAACGGCGGGAGAACTTGGACGCCTATGACTACCTTCTCCGTGGCCAGGCCGTGATCTGGGATACAAGGGAGAGGAACCTCGAAGCTCGAGCGCATTTCGAGAAGGCCATAGAACTCGACCCCACGTGTGCCCGCGCATACTCCGGGCTCGGAGCGACGCACATGACTGACTGGTACAGCGGATGGGGTGAGTCGGCAGATGGCTCATTCGAACAAGCCTTCAAGGCAGCGCAGAGGGCCGTGGCGCTGGATGAAACCGATAGCCTGGCGCACGCGCGCCTTGCCTCGCAGTACGTGCAACGCGGAGACTACGTCCAGGCGGAGAGCCATCTCGAACGGGCATTACACTGCAATCCAAACGACGCTGATGCCCTGGCTCATTTTTCAGGTTTTCTGACCTACGCAGGGCGTCCGGACGAGGCAATCGACCGGGCGCGGCTCGCGATACGGCTCAATCCTTATCATCCATACTGGTACCTGTGGACTCTGGGTCATGCGATGCACGATGCAGGCCGGTATGCCGACGCGGTTCCATCCCTCACAAGAGCGGTAGACAGATATCCGAACTTCGTGACGCCGCGCCGCCACCTCGCCGCTATCTTTGTTCGGATGGATCGAATGGGCGAAGCCCGCAGGCAGGCCGAGGAGATACTGCGCCTCGAACCCGATTACAGCTTATCCCGGCTGTCGGCGCGGTTGCCGTACCAGGACCCTGTCGCGCGCGACTACTATCTAGACGGGCTTCGACAGGCCGGCTTGCCGGATTGAATGTCGGCTAACGGGCAAAAAGGGGCCGCCATGAGCGAGCTGGAGCGCTGGCTACGGGGGCACGGGCTCGACCGCTATGCCTCCCTGCTCGCCGAAAACACCATCGATCTCGATGTCCTCCCGGAGC
>JBHICL010000437.1:0-3278 GCA_046759605.1 Alphaproteobacteria bacterium
GTTGCAGAGCGCGCAGATGCTGATGCTGGGGCTCTATCCGCCGGAAATCGGTGCGTCACGACGGGCAGCCCCCGCGCCGTGGGACGCCTTTACCGCCGTGCCCATCCATGCCGTCGCGTTGAAGAACGACAACGTGATGCGGCCGTGGACCGGGAAAACGAACTGCCGCCGGTACCTGAAGTTCGTCAAGGCCCTTCCCAGCACCCGGCTCTATGGCGAGCAGGGCAGGAAATACGTGCACTTCCTGAGGAGGATCGCTTCCATCACCGGCATGAACGACGGCGAGAAACCGGCGAAAATACTGTATGAGATCAACGAGATATACGAACCCCTGAGCTCGATCGTCCAACACAAGATGCCGCTTCCAGACGGCATCTCCGAAGATGACCTGACGCTCATGCGGGCCTTGGGGGACTGGAACTATCACCACCAGTTTCTTGGCAGGAAGGTAGGGCGGCTGACAGGCGGACCGTTCGTCGAGGAGGTTGCCCGTAACTTCCGCCGGGTCATCGAGCGCCAGGTCGGGGCGCGCCTGCTTTACGTCTACTCGGGCCACCAAAGGACGATCCTCGGCGTGGAAGCTGCGCTCGGCATAGAGACCGCCCGAACCGAGGGGCCTCTGTTCCTCGGCCGCGTGCCGCCTCTTGGCTCTCGATATGCGTTCGAGCTGCATGAAGTGACGGGTGGCGCCTATGCGGTACGGCTCGTGTTCGTCTCGGGCGAAGGCGAGCAGGTCATTAGGATTCCGGGCTGTGACGGTCTCATGTGCCCGTTCGAACGATTCGCCGCGATCGTCGAGAGGGTCGCGCCCGAAAACTGGCGCGGGGAGTGCGGTTTCTAACTCTTGGACAGCAGGTTAGGGGGGAGGGCGAGCCGCGGCGAGCCGGGACGAGAGGAACCGTCCGGTTCGCCGCGGTTAGCTCGCCAACAACATTTCGGCCTCGGAGTCAGCTCCGCGACTCTGGCGTGGCGCCCGCACCGGGAGTGTGAACATGACCTCGGTCCCGACGTTCAGCTCGCTGCGGATGCCGAGCTCGCCGCCATGGAGCGCGACCAGCGCGCGCGCCAGGGGCAGGCCCAGACCGGCGCCGTCGTAACGCCTTGACAGAGTGCTTTCGACCTGCTCGAACGGCTGGAGCACTCTTTCGATCATTTCGGCCGGTATTCCGATCCCCGTATCGCTGACTTTCACGATCGCTCCCAGCCCGCTGTGGTGGCGCGCCGAGACCGTGACCGCGCCGCCGTCATCGGTGAACTTGATGGCATTGGACAGCAGGTTGAGCAGGACCTGGGTCAGCCGACGGGGGTCGGCCGGGACGAACGGCAGGTTCTCGCCAATTTCCATTGTGACGGCGAGCCGCTTCTCGTTTGCCTGATCCCGGACCAGGGCGGTGCAGTCGGCGATCACCCCCGCGAGGTCAACATTCTCCACCTCCAGGTCGAGGCGACCGGCCTCCACCTTGGAGATATCGAGGATGTCGTTGATGAGCGCCAGAAGGTGCGAACCCGACTGTCCTATATGATGGACGTACTCGCCGTACCTGGCATCGCCGACCGGCCCATAGACCTGCGCCTCGATCATCTCCGCGAAACCGAGAATGGCGTTGAGCGGGGTCCGCAGCTCATGACTCATGCTCGCCAGGAATTCGCTCTTTGCCCGGCTGGCCGCCTCGGCCAGGTCCTTGGCCGCCTTGAGCTCGGCTTCGTGGCTTTCCTTGCGCACGAGAAACTCACCCAGGGCGTCCACGGATTCCTTCAGGTGTCTCAGTTCCGAGGACGCGAAGGATGGCAGATGGACCGTGTTGTCCAGCACGCCTTCACGGAAATCCAACACCTGCTCCGAGATGCGGTTGATTGGCACGATGGCGAAGGCGTTCATCAGCAGGTAACCGAGTGCGCTCATGACAATGCACACGCCACCCACGGCGAGGACGATGGCAAGCGTGTGCCGGCCGACGATTATGCTTGCCTGCGAGATGTCCCACGTTGCCGAGATCGTTCCGAAGGGCTCGCCCTCGAGCTCGATGTTTCCGTCGAAGGACAGCAGGTCGTTGGGCCGCGGCTCGCGGGCGCGCGTGCGCTCCCGCCTCCACTTGAACATTGTCGCGCCGTCCTCGCTGAGCACCTCGATGGATTTCAGCGAGCTCTCTTTTTCGATGAACTCCTTGAGCACGGTTTCGAGCTGCGGCACGTCCTCGCTGATCACATGGTCCATGGTCGAGGAGATCAACAGATCGAACTTCGTCCGCTTCTCACCGAATATCATCGAGCCGAGGAAGCTGCGCTCGGACTCGTGGATCACGAAGCCGGCCGTGATGGCCACGAGACCGGTCAGGACTGACAGTCCGAGCACGAGCTGCAGCCCGAGCCTGATCGGGCCGCAGCGTAGTATCCTCCGTGCCCCCAACGACTCGACCGCGAGCTAGAAGCGCCGTATCACTGGCGATACTGGGCGAAGAACAGAGGGTTCTGCGCGATCGCCTGGCGCGTGGGCTCGTAGTCGGTATCGTCGCCCTCGAGGAAGCCTTCGAACCGCAGGGCCTTGAGGGCCTCCGGGTCGTTCAGTTCCAGAAGGGCCTTGCGCAGGGCGTAGGTGTAACGCGGGTCGAGACCGGCACGCGCGACCCATGGCCGGGTTGCGTTGCTGAACCTGGCGATGGCGCGGATGGGTACGCCCTGGGAGACGAGCTTTGCGAACGTCGTCTCTTCCAACGCGCCCGCGTCGAACAGACCGGCGCCCACCGCGCGGCCGACCTTGTCGTGCCGGCCGAGATATTCGAACCGCGCCAGGTCTTTCGCGTAGACGCCATGTTTCACGAGGTGCTGCTGAGAGAAGTAGCGTCCCAGCGTGGAGCGCTCGGAGCCAAAGGCGAAGGTCCGCCCCTTCAGCTGGCGCACGCTTGTAATGTTGCTGTCCCTGTGTACGGCGATGATGCCGTTGAACCGCTTCGCGCCGTTCTTCTTCTCCATCGCCAGCACCGCGACGCGTGGGTTGCCGTTCTTGGCCACCACGTAGGAGGCGGGACCGAGGCGTGCGAAATCGACGTCGCCGTTCACGATCAGATTCACGCCGTCCTCGTAGGAACGGACCACTTCCATCTTGATCTCGATCTTCTCGCCAAGGATACGGCTGGCGTGTTCGGCGATCCGGTTCAGGCTCGGGCGGAGCTGCCGAACCATGGCGGAGGGCTTGTCGGGCGCGTAGGTCCCGAATACCAGGGTCGCGTCCGCCTTCGCGACAGGCGCCACCGTCGCCGTCGAGATCAGGGTGAAAGCGG
>JBHICL010000438.1:0-3273 GCA_046759605.1 Alphaproteobacteria bacterium
TGGATATGGGGATGATGCGTGAGCGCCGAGCCCCAGGTGTGGAGCACGGCGGTGAGCCCGATCCGCGCGCCGAGATGCTTGGGATCGGCGGCGATGGTGATCAGGGTCTCGGCGCTCGCCTTGAACAGGATGTCGTAGAGCACCGACTTGTTCTGATAGGCGATGTCGGCGATCTGCTTTGGCAGGGTAAAGACCACGTGAAAGTAGGGCACCGGCAAGAGTTCGGCCTGGCGCGCGGCCAGCCAGTCCTTTGCCGCCGCACCTTGGCACTTGGGGCAGTGGCGGTTGCGGCAAGAGTTGTAAGCCACATGGATGTGGCCACAGTCCTCACAGGCCGCGACGTGCCCGCCGAGGGCCGCCGTGCGGCAACGCTCGATCGCCGACATCACCTTGAGCTGGGCGAGGCTCAGATGGCCGGCCCGGGCCCGACGCCAGGCAGGCCCATGGGCGCGGAAGATGTCGGCGACCTCCAGCCTTTCGCGCGCCACGGGGGCCGCCGGTTTTACGAGGCCTTCCTTTTCTTCACCTTGGCCGGCAGCTGTTCCAAGGGGCTCTTGACGGCCCTGAGCGTGGTGCTATCGACCTGGCTGTAGTGCGCGGTGGTGTCGAGCTTCTTGTGACCCAAGAGCACCTGGATCACCCGGATGTCGACCTTCTGCTCCAGCAAGTGGGTGGCAAAGCAGTGCCTCAAGCCATGCAGCGAGACGCGCTTGTCGATCCCGGCCGCGTCCTTGGCGGCGTGGAAGATGCGGCTCAGCTGGCGGGTGGTCAGGGGATTGACCGGGTTCTGACCCGGGAACAGCCAGCCCCCAGGGTGCATCACGCCCTGCGCGCGTCCGGCCCGCCACCAGTCGCGTAGGAGTTCGAGCAACGCCTCGGAGAGCATGGCATAACGGTCCTTGCGGCCCTTGCCCTGCTCGATGCGGATCACCTGGCGGGCGCTGTCGATGTCCGAGACCTTGAGCGAGACCACCTCCGAAGCGCGTAGGCCCGCTCCATAGGCGAGCGAAAGCGCAGCTCTGGACTTCAGCCCCGGTGCGGCATCGAGAAGCCGCGCGACCTCCTCGGGGCTGAGCACCACCGGCAGCCGGCGCGGCTCGCGCACCGTGGTCATGCCGACCTCGGCATCGCCGCGGCCCAAGCTCACGCCGAAGAAAAAGCGCAAGGCCGAGACCGCCGCGTTCATGGTCGTCGCAGAGGCCCCCTCAGAGCGCATCTGAAGCTGGAAGCGCCGCAGGTCCTCCGCCCCGGCCTGATCCGGCGAGCGGCCCAGAAAGATCGTGAATTTCTTGACCGCCGCGATGTATCCTCGCTGCGTGCAGGCCGTGAAGCCGCGGACCGTCATGTCCTCGATCATGCGCCGGCGCAACGGGCTGATAGCTTCGTCAGTCATGGATCTGCTCCTGTCTTGAGTGAGGTTCTGAAACCCCAAACCTCAACACAGGACAGACCCTGCCCGTCACTCCACTGAACTGATCACCCGCCGCAATAAACTACCGCGAGATGCTATGAGGCGGACGAAGGCTGCCTCAGATTTGTCTTATTCTCCTTCGTCCACTTCATTGACGTAAGGAGATCGAGAAATGAACCGAGCAATCAGCTCCACATGTCCCGAGAATGTACTTCGCTGCGCGTTGGAATTGAGCAAGAACAGTTGGCTTCTGGCGATTCAGTTCCCTGATCGCCCGCAACCGAGCCTCTATCCGATCAAAGGTGGCGACACGGAAGGCTTGATGGTAAAGCTCATGGCGGCACGTGATCGTGTGGCCAAGTTGAGTGGTAAGCCACCGTCGATCACGCTCTGCTACGAGGTAGGCTATGACGCGTTCTGGCTGGCGCGGTTGCTCAAGGCGCGCGGCATCGAGTGCCTGGTGATCGAACCGGCCAGTCTGCAGGTCAACCGGCGCGGGCGGCGCGCGAAAACCGACCGGATCGATGTGGGATTGCTGCTGCGGGCGTTGATCGCCTGGTGCCGTGGCGAGCGGCACGTCTGCTCGATGGTGCGCATTCCCAGTATCGATGAAGAGGACCTGCGACGCTCGCACCGCGAACGCCGCCGACTGATCCGTGAGAGGACGGCGCACATCAACCGCATCAAAGGCCTATTGTTCGCCCAAGGCATTCGCGGCCTGAATGTCAAATCGCATTACAAGACCTTACAGGCCGAGAAGCTCCTGACCGGAGAAGGGCACGCCCTGCCGCCACGGCTCGCGCGCGAAATCGCGCGTGAGATCGAGAGACTGGCGCTCGTGCAGGAACAGCTTGCTGAGGTCGAACGCGAGCGTGACGAGGCAGCGACCCCCTGCAAGGCAACTGAAAAGAAACGCCTTCAGCTGTTGCTTTTGAAAGCGATTGGGCCAACCATCTCCGCCGTCATGGCACGCGAGGTCTATTACCGTCAATTTGATAACCGGCGCCAGGTGGCGGGCTTTCTCGGCCTAGCAACGAGCCCCTACGACAGCGGCGCGGTGACGCGTAGCCAGGGAATCTCGCGCGCGGGCAGTGGTCCCGTGCGGGCGATCATGATCCAGGCGGCATGGCTCTGGATCAAGCATCAGCCAAAGAGCGCACTCACCCGGTGGTTCTTGCAACGAACCGCGGGACAGAGCGGGCGCATTCGGCGGATCATGATCGTCGCCGTGGCACGCAAGCTGGCGATCGCCTTGTGGCGCTACCTCGAGCACGGCCTGGTCCCAGAAGGCGCAATCCTTAACAATCGATGATGTCCGTGGCGAGGTGATGCACAAACGGTTTCGACGCTCCTTCGGGTGCGCCTGAGCGGGTTGGATGTGTGGCTGCGAAACCGCATCGCAGGCTTGGCTTGGCCAGCCTGCCGTCCGCGAGATGAGCCCCATCCCACGCGCGCGATCGTCCATGCATGCAGCATAGTGGCAAGCCGGAACGGAGCTGCCGGATATAAGTTGATGCGATCATCGCACGAGCCATGGACCTCGACGCTGGACCTGTCACAGACACACGCACCCAGGGACTTTGAAGCCAACAACAGATACCTCCCACGATGCGCTCCATCATGGCACACGGCTCAAACGATCAGCGGCAAGCCCTTCCGGCCGCGCCGATGCGCCGATATCGACCGTCTTTGTGCGTCGCGCCTCTTGTATCCCAGAGCCGAGACGAAAGAACGGCCACTCCAGGCCGAACAAAAGAGTGGACCACAAAAAAGGTAAATGCCCCTTGACAACCAGTCCCCTCATATAAGCGGTTTAGACCGTATGTCCTTTCCTGTGAGGGGCGACTCGTCCTCGATGTGAG
>JBHICL010000439.1:0-3272 GCA_046759605.1 Alphaproteobacteria bacterium
GACATGCGAGGACTGCCGGCGAGACGGCTTGCGGCCCCGTTCGTGGCCGCCATCCTGCTTCTGAGCTGGACCCATGACGTACGGGCCCAGGACGCGCAACCCGAGGAGGCAGCGGGCCTTTCGGCGCGGGGCCCGGTCACGGCGCGGAAATTCATGGTCG
Organism: Alphaproteobacteria bacterium; assembly: GCA_046759605.1. Lineage (GTDB taxonomy): Bacteria > Pseudomonadota > Alphaproteobacteria > UBA6615 > UBA6615 > JBHICL01. Next base: position 161 of record JBHICL010000439.1, read on the forward strand.
CCGCCGCCAATCCGCTGGCGGTGGAGGCGGGCTACGAGATCCTGAAAGAGGGTGGCGGTGCCATTGACGCCATGGTCGCGGTGCAGACCGTGCTCAACCTGGTCGAGCCGCAAAGCTCGGGCATCGGCGGCGGCGCGTTCCTGCTCTATTACGATGCGGGGCGTGGCGAGGTGATCGTCTACGACGGCCGCGAGCAGGCGCCGGCCGAGGCGGGTGGCGATCTCTTTCTCAAGGAGAACGGCCAGCCCATGGGCTTCTGGGAGGCCGTGGTCGGCGGGCGTTCGGTCGGCGTTCCCGGTACGGTCAGGCTCATGGAAGTCACGCACACGAACCACGGAAAGCTCCCCTGGGCGCGCTTGTTCGAGCGTGCCATCGAGCTGTCCCAGGGGGGCTTCGAAGTCTCTCCGCGGCTCGCCGGCTTTCTACAGGGGGACCGCGCCGAGCGCCTGAAGACCTACACCACGGCGCGCAGTTATTTCTTCCCCGGCGGCCGTCCGCTCAAGGCTGGGCAGACCCGAACAAACCCCCTGTTGGCCCAGAGCTTGCGGGCGATCGCGGAGCGTGGCGCGGACGCTTTTTACACCGGCCCCATCGCCCGGGATATCGTCCGCACGGTGCGGCACGCCGCGGGGAACCCCGGGCTCTTGAGCCTCGAGGATCTGGCCGGCTACCGCGTCATCGTGCGCAAGCCGGTCTGTCACGGCTACCGCGCCCATACCGTCTGCGGCATGGGGCCGCCGAGCTCGGGCGGTCTCACGGTGGGCCAGATCCTCGGCCTTCTCGAGCATTTCGATCTGCCGTCCATGGGTCCCGACGACGTCGATGCCTGGCACCTGTTCGCCGAGGCCTCGAAGCTGGCCTATGCCGATCGCGGTCTCTACATGGCCGACAGCGACTTCGTGCGCGTGCCGGTCAAGGGCCTGCTCGACCCCGTCTATCTGACCGCGCGGGCGCAGCTCATCGACGCGAGCGCGGCACGGGAGACGCCCGTGCCGGCGGGGAACCCGCCCTGGCGGGAGGCCGCGCCATACGCCCCCGATGGATCTCGCGAGCTGCCGGGGACCAGCCACATCGCGATCATCGACGCCGAGGGCAATGCGGTCTCCATGACCACGACCATCGAGAGTGCCTTCGGCTCTCACCTGATGGTCCGGGGTTTTCTGCTGAACAACGAGCTCACGGACTTCTCGTTCCGGCCGGAGCGGGATGGCCGCCCGATCGCCAACCGGGTCGAGGCGGGCAAGCGGCCGCGCAGCTCGATGGCGCCGACGGTCGTCTTCGATCACGTGGGCGAGCTGGCTCTGGTGGTCGGCTCGCCGGGCGGAAGCCGCATCATCGAGTACGTGGCGAAAACGCTCATCGCCGTGCTCGACTGGGGCATGGACATCCAGTCGGCCATCGAGCTGGCGCATGTCGCCAACCGCAACGGCGCTACCGACCTCGAGGCCGGAACGGCGGCCGAGGCCTTCCAGGAGGCCCTTGTGGCGCGCGGCCACGAGGTGAATGTGGGCGACCTCAACAGCGGGCTGCACGGCATACAGGTCACGGCCACGGGCCTCGTCGGCGGCGCCGACCCGCGCCGCGAGGGTATCGCCAGAGGCGATTGATCCGGCGGGCGCCGCTCGGCTTCGCGGCGGTTCTCAGACCCTCAGGACCTTGCCGGGATTCATGATGTTATGGGGGTCGAGGGCGCGCTTGACGAGGCGCATGAGGCTCACGGCCTCGCCGTGCTCGGCGACGAGGAAGTCCAACTTGCCGGCTCCGATGCCGTGCTCGCCGGTACAGGTGCCGCCGACGGCGAGCGCCCGCTGGACGAGCCGTTCGTTGACCTCCTTGGCGCGCCGGACGTCGTCCTCGTTCTCCGGATCGATGAGCAGGAGCAGGTGGAAGTTGCCGTCGCCCACGTGACCGACGATGGGCGTGCGGAAGCCCAGCTCCTCGACGTCGCGGCTCGTCTCCATGATGGCCTCGGCGAGGCGGGAGATGGGCACGCATACGTCGGTCGCCAGGGCGTACTTTCCCGGCTCCATGGCGAGGCAGGCGTAGTAGGCGTCGTGGCGGGCCTGCCAGAGCTTGTTGCGGTCCTCCGCTCTCGTGGCCCACTGGAAGGCGCTGCCGCCGTATTCGTCGGAGATCTCGCGCACCGTCTCCGCCTGCTCGCGCACCGCGTTCTCGGAGCCGTGGAACTCGTAGAAGAGCGTCGGTCGGACCTCGTAGCCATCGAGCTTCGAGTAGGCGATGCTGGCCTCCATCTGCACCTCGTCGAGGAGCTCGATGCGGGCCACCGGGACGCCGGTCTGGATTGTGGCGATCACGGTGTTCACCGCGTCGGCGAGCGAGGGGTACTGGCAAACCGCCGAGGCCATCTTCTCGGGGATGCCGTAAAGGCGGAGCTGGACCTCGGTGATGACGCCGAGGGTCCCCTCCGAGCCAACCATGAGGCGGGTGAGGTCGTAGCCGGCGGACGACTTGCGCGCGCGGCCGCCCGTGCGGATCACACGCCCGTCGGCGGTGACCACCGTGAGTCCCAGCACGTTCTCGCGCATGGTGCCATAGCGGACCGCGTTGGTGCCGCTCGCGCGCGTCGCCGCCATGCCGCCCAGAGAGGCGTCGGCGCCGGGATCGATGGGGAAGAAGAGGCCGGTGTCGCGCAGGTACTCGTTCAACTGCTTGCGGGTGACGCCGGCCTGGACGCGGCAGTCCAGGTCGTCGGCGTTCACCTCGAGGATCAGGTTCATCTGCGAGAGGTCGATGGAGACGCCGCCATGGGGTGCGGTCACGTGCCCCTCGACCGACGTGCCGGTGCCGAAGGGGATCACCGGCACCCGATGCTGAGCGCAGACCTCGACGATCTCGCTCACCTCCTCGGTGGAGCGGGCGAAGCACACGGCGTCGGGCGGCACCGGCAGGAAGTAGTCCTCGCCGCGGCCGTGGTGCTCGCGGACGGCGCGCGAGGTGGTGACGCGGTCGCCGAGTATGGCGCGCAGCTCGGCGATGACGGCATCGTCGGCGCGGGCCAGGGCGGCTCCCTCCGTCATGGGCACTGTCTCCGGCGCGTGGGGTCTCCCCTGAAGGCTAGTCTCAGGCGCGGGTCGCGGCAAGTCGCGCCCAC
>JBHICL010000440.1:0-3271 GCA_046759605.1 Alphaproteobacteria bacterium
TGAGCTTTCATGCGCTTTTCGTTCTGAACGGTGTGGCGTTCTTGATTTCAGCGCTGCTCGTGGTCACCGTGCTGTTGCCCACGCCGGCGGCGCCAACGCGCGGCCAGGGCATCATGCACAACGCGACATACGGCATCGACATCTATCTGCGCACGCCGCGGCTCCGCGGCCTCCTGGCGCTGTCTGCGGCGGTGGCGGCCGCCGGCGCCATGGTCATCGTCAACACCGTTGTCTACACCCGCAGCAATCTCGGCGGGTCGGAAAGCGACGTGGCCGTCGCCTTCGCGGCTGCGGGCGCGGGTTCCATGATCGCGGCCGTTCTCCTGCCCAGGATGCTCGACCGGCTGCCCCAGCGACCGGCCATGCTCATGGGCGGCGCCCTCATGTTCGTGGGCCTGGCGCTCGGGCTTGTGGGGCCGGACTTCCTGGGCCTTCTGGCGCTCTGGTTCCTGATTGGCGTCGGGGGTTCGCTCGTCCAGACACCGGCCGGACGCCTACTCCGACGCTCGTGCCATGAAGAGGACCGGTCCGCCGTATTCTCGGCGCACTTCGCGCTGTCGCACGCGTGCTGGCTCATCGCCTATCCGCTCTCAGGCTGGCTGGGGAGCGTGGCAGGCCTGGCAGTCACCTTCACGGTCATGGCCGCGATCGTGCTCGCCTCGACCCTGGCCGCCGCGGTCCTATGGCCGCGCGGCGATCCCTACGACCTCGAACACGCACACGAGCCGATGGAACACGACCACCTGCACGTCCATGATGCGCACCACCAGCACGTGCACGAGGGCTGGGAGGGGCCGGAGCCGCACAGTCATCCCCATCCCCACGCGCGAATCCGGCATCGCCACGCCTTCGTGATCGACTTTCACCATCGCCAGTGGCCGTAATCGACGTTCGGCGACCGCAGATGGTCTCGAACGCCGTTCGGGCTAGGCCGTAACCGCGGCGGTGGCTGAAAGATCCTCCTTCTCAACGTGGCTCGAGGACAGGTAATCGAGCGCCGCCGTAATCCCACCCGGGCGATGTGGTACGCCGGTGTGCTTCATTCCCATCTCAACACCCGCGAGGGTGCCAGCCAACATGAGATCGTTGAAGTCACCCAGGTGGCCGATTCGAAACACCTGGCCCTTGAGCTTCCCCAACCCGGCGCCCAAGGACATGTTGCACCGTTCATGGATAACGGACCTGAGGACGTCCGCGTCATGACCCTTCGGCATGACCACAGCGGTCAGCGAGCTGCTGTACTTCGCGGGTTCGGCGCAAAAGATCTCGAGGTCCCAGGCTCGCACCGCCCGCCGCGTCGCCTCGGCCAGCCGATCGTGGCGAGCGAAAATGCCGGGAAGTCCTTCTTCCCGTATCATTATCAAGGCTTCCTGGAGTCCGAAGAGAAGGTTCGTCGCGGGCGTATACGGAAAGAAGCCGCCGGCATTCGCCGACAGCATGTCATCCCAATCCCAATAGCCCTTGTGTAATTGGGCTTGCTTTGCAAGCTGCAGTGCCTTCTCGCTAATTGCGTTAAACCCCAAACCGGGTGGCAACATAAGGCCCTTCTGAGAACACCCTACCGTGACATCCACCGACCACTCGTCGTGCCGATAATCCATGGACGCAAGTGAGGAGATGGTATCGACGAGATACAGCGCCGGGTGCCGGGCTTCCTCGATTGCTCGACGAATCGCCTGGATGTCGTTCGCGACCCCTGTCGAGGTTTCATTGTGCACAATGCACACGGCCTTTATGTAATGCTGTCGATCCTCGGCGAGACACGTCTGGACGAGAGCTGGGTCGACACCGAGACGCCAGTCCCCCGGCACCACAACGACCTTCAGGCCAAGGCGACGCGCCAACCGGCACCATAGAGCGGCGAAATGGCCGGTTTCGCTCATCAACACCGTGTCGCCAGGCGACAGCGTGTTGGTCAGAGCAGCTTCCCACGCCCCCGTTCCCGAGGAGGGATAGACGACAACCGGCCCGGAGCATTGGAACACTTCCTTGAGCCCATCCAACACCTCACGTGCCAGCTGGCGAAATTCCGGGCCACGGTGGTCTATGGTGGGGCGTGCGACGGCGCGCAGGATACGGCCCGGTACATTTGTCGGCCCCGGGATTTGTAAAAAGTGATGTCCGCTCGGAAAAGGCAAGCAACGCCTCCATGCTTCGCGTCGACACCAATGCTGCCTGGATTTCTGATCGTAACACGCCCCCGCGTGGCATGAGCGTGCAATTGTATTTTGCATGCAGATGAACCCGGATCAAGTTTCCTTCCATACCCTTGGATTCAGGTTCTGCTCCAGAAAAATCCTCATGTTGCAAATAGTTATCGGGCACTCCCTTCCGCTTCCCTGCAAGTCTTTTCGGTCTTGCATGCAATGTGATAGCGTGGCCCACGTTCTCTCGGGTTGCTTTTTCTCGGTTTAAGACAGGCCGTGCAGTGGCTAGCGACCCTATGGCACTAACGTCACGGCGCACGAATTTCGAAGACAGCAATCTTGCCCGGCGCCTCAGAAAGGAGTTGGGAGGGGAAGTGCTGTTCGACCGCTTCAGCCGCGGTCGATACAGCACCGATGCTTCCATCTACCAGGTGGAGCCCATCGGTGTCGTCATTCCTCGTTGTGAGGAGGATGTCACACGCGCGGTGGAGATTGCGGCGGCGGAAGACGTGCCGGTTCTACCGCGCGGTGGCGGCACATCACAGTGCGGACAGACCGTCGGTCGGGCGCTTGTCATTGATACGAGCAAGTATCTTCGGGGCATCCTGGATCTGGACATCGACAAGCGCACCATCTGCGTTCAGCCGGGACTCGTCCTCGATAATCTCAACAGGAGCCTGCGTCCTCACAACCTGTTCTTTCCGGTCGACCCTTCGACGGCGAGCCGCGCCACGATCGGCGGCATGGCCGGCAACAACAGCTGCGGTGCGCGCTCGGTCCAGTACGGCAACATGATTCATAACGTGCGGGCTGTCGATGCAGTGCTTGCGGATGGCGAAACCATACACTTCGGTGTCGTTCCGGGCGATCTGAAGGATGTGGGAGGCAGCGACCGGTACCGTGAACTCATCGACCGCATGAGATCGGTTGCGGCTCGCGAGTCCGGCGAGATTGCCAGGCGGTTTCCGAAACTGCTGCGCCGCGTTGGGGGCTACAACATCGATAGCATTGGCCCTGACGGCCATAACATGGCCCATCTGCTGATTGGGTCCGAAGGCACCTTGGCGTTTTTCACGCGCGTGTATTTGGATCTGCAGCCCCTTCCGGCCCACACGGTTCTCGGG
>JBHICL010000441.1:0-3266 GCA_046759605.1 Alphaproteobacteria bacterium
TTGTTCGCCAGCGGAGATTCCGTGACCTCGGGCAATCTTTTCGCCTGTAGCGAAAGGGCGATGCGGCTCGACCCGGCGTCACGGGACCCCATACCCCATTTCATGGTGCTTCTCGACAAGGTGCGGCGGTCGAGCGATCGGTTCGACATCCTGCACTTCCATATCGATTGCCTGCACTTTCCACTGTTTCGGGACTTGGCCGACCGCACGGTGACGACGCTCCATGGTCGCCTGGACCTGGCCGACCTGCAGCCGTTCTATCGCGAGTTCAACGACATGCCGCTCGTCTCCATATCGGATCATCAGCGCACGCCGATGCCGCCGGTACGTTGGGTCGGCACCGTCCACCACGGCCTGCCCGAGACGCTCTACGGGCCACGGCCCGAGCCCAAGGGCGACTACCTGGCCTTTCTTGGTCGCATCTGTCCCGAGAAGCGGCCCGATCTCGCGATCGAGATCGCCAGGCGAACCGGCATGAGGCTCAAGATCGCGGCCAAGGTCGATCCGGTGGACGCGCAATACTTCGAAGACGAGATCGAGCCCTTGATCCACCAGCCGCTGGTGGAGTTCGTCGGCGAGATTGGCGAGAACGACAAAGAGGAGTTCCTCGGCAACGCCCTTGCGCTCGTCCTGCCCATCGACTGGCCGGAACCCTTCGGCCTGGTGATGATCGAGGCGATGGCCTGTGGAACGCCGGTCATCGCCTGGTGCCGTGGATCGGTGCCGGAGGTCGTCGAGCACGGCGTGACCGGCTACATCGTACGGAGTGTTGACGAATCGGTGGCGGCCGTCCGTAATCTGGTCGCGCTCGACAGGGCAACGGTGCGCCAGCGGTTCGAGCAGCGGTTCAGTGCGCAACGCATGGCCGGCGACTACCTCGCCATCTATCGCTTGCTGACCCAATCCGAGTTGCCGGTGCGCGCCGCCTAGCCCCGCGGGCCTCAACGCCAGCGCGGCGGACAGCATGGACCTCGAGGCGGCCGCCGATATCGCCAGACCAGACGACGAGGGCAGCGCCCCGTTCTATATTCCTGCCTCGGAATCGCTGGCGCAGCGCGAGCCACGCACGCTCAAGCATGGCGACACCTTCGGCGTGTTCGATCATAACGGCGACATTATCCGCAACGGCGGACCGGAGGGCCTCTATCACCGTGACACCCGTTTCCTCTCCGGCCTGCAGCTGCTCATCAACGACCGGCGGCCCCTGCTCCTCGGCTCGACGATCGAAGACGACAACGCGCTCCTGACCGTCGATCTCACCAACCCCGATCTCTACACCAACGGCGAGTTGTTGCTCGCCCGCGACACGATCCATATCTCGCGCACCAGGTTCCTTTGGGAGTCCACCTGCTACGAGCGCCTCGCCGTCCGCAATTTCAATCATCGCGAGCACGAAATCAGCTTGACGGTTCTGTTCGCGGCCGATTTCGCCGATCTGTTCGAAGTTCGGGGGCGCAGGCGCTCCAAGCGCGGCCGGATCCGGACCAGGATCGCTACCGATGCAGTCGAGATCCGGTACGCCGGACTGGACACGCTCAGCCGGCACACGACGATACGGTTCGACCGCACCCCGGACCACATCGACCGGCGGCACGCCGGGTTCCGGCTCACCTTGCGCCCCCAGGAACGCGTGTCCCTGTTCATGACGATCACCTGTGGAGAAGGAAGACGCCGGCGTACGCCAGGGCGCTTCTTCGTCGCCATGAGGCAGGCGCGCCGGGAGATGCGGGCCATCGCCGCCGACGCGGCAACGGTGGAAACCTCGAACGAGATCCTGAACGAGGTGCTGTGCCGTTCCATGGCCGATCTGTACATGCTGGTCACCAACACCAGCGAGGGGCCGTATCCCTATGCGGGGATCCCATGGTTCAGCACTCCCTTCGGACGCGACGGCATCATCACCGCGCTCGAGATGCTGTGGGTCGATCCGGGCATCGCCAGGGGGGTGCTCAAGTTCCTCGCGGCCACACAGGCAGAAGAGCGAGATGCGGAGGCCGACGCGGAGCCCGGAAAGATCCTGCACGAAACCCGCAGGGGCGAGATGGCGCGGTTGGGGGAGGTGCCTTTCGGCCGCTACTACGGCAGCGTCGATGCGACGCCGCTCTTCGTCATGCTCGCGGGACTGTATTGGGAGCGCACCGGCGACCAGGCCACGATCACCGAGCTATGGCCCAACATAGAGGCTGCTCTCGGGTGGATCGAAACCTATGGCGACCGGGACGGCGACGGCTTCGTCGAATATCACCGGCAGACGGAAGGCGGCCTGGCCAATCAGGGCTGGAAAGACTCGCACGATTCCGTATTTCACGCCGACGGCCGGCTTGCCACTGGTCCGATCGCGCTCTGCGAGGTCCAGAGCTACGTCTACGCCGCCAAGCGCTACGCCGCCCGGATGGCGCGCGAGCTGGGCTACGCGGCGCTGTCGGCGACCCTCGAGCACCAGGCCGGCTCTCTGAAAGAGCGATTCGAGGCCGCCTTCTGGAGCGACGAGATCTCCTCCTACGTGCTCGCCCTCGACGGCGACAAGAAACCCTGTCGCGTGCGTGCATCCAACGCGGGGCATGCGCTGTTCACCGGCATCGCCGGTCCGGAGCGGGCGCGTCTTGTCGCCGACGGCCTGCTGGGCCGGGATTTCTTCTCCGGCTGGGGCATTCGCACGATCGCGGCGTACGAGCCCCGCTATAACCCGATGTCGTATCACAACGGCTCCGTCTGGCCGCACGACAATGCCCTCATTGCGCTAGGTCTGGCGAGGTACGGCTTCAGCGATCATGTGGAACGCGTCTTCTCGGGCGTGTTCGAGGCGGCCACCTACATGGACCTGCGGCGCCTTCCGGAGCTGTTCTGCGGCTTCAGGCGACTGCATGCAAAGGGACCCACGGCCTATCCGGTCGCCTGCTCGCCCCAGGCCTGGGCCGGGGCGGCGCCTTTCGCTCTGCTTCAGGCCTGCCTCGGCCAGGGGTTCGACCACCGCTCGGAGGAGGTTCGGTTTCGCCATCCCCGCCTTCCGCCGTTCATCGACAGCCTCGTGCTGCGCTCCCTGAGAATCGGCGACACCTGCATGGACGTGATGTTGCGCCGGCATAACTCGGACGTGACGGTCAATGTCCTGGAGAAGCACGGAGGCGGCCGCGTCGCGATCACGCTCTAGCAGCCGTCGCACCGATGATTCGAGCCGTGGGCCGAGGTATTTGGCTCAGGCGGGTTGTTCGAGGCTTGGATGGTCGGGACGCCCGGATTCGAACCGGGGACCTCCACCGCCCCAT
>JBHICL010000442.1:0-3262 GCA_046759605.1 Alphaproteobacteria bacterium
AGCCGCCCCAGGCCGGCACGACGCCGACGCCGGTCTCGACCAGGCCGATGTAGCTCTCGGCATGGGCCACAACGGCGTCAGCGCTCAACAGAAGCTCGCAGCCGCCGCCGAGCGCCAGGCCCGAGGGCGCCGCCACCACGGGGAAGGGCGCGTACTTGAGCGCCGCGTAAGCCTGCTGGCCTTGGGCGAGCATCTCCTCGATGGCCGGCCACAGGGCCACATTCGCGGCGAACAGCGCGAGGGCGATGTTGGCGCCGGCCGAGAAATGCTCGCCCTCGTTGTAGACGACGAGCGCCCTGTAGCCCTTTTGCACCGTCTCGATCGCCTTGACGATCATCGCGAGGACGTCGGGGTCGATGGTATTGAGCTTGGTGTGGACCTCGAGGCAGACCACGCCGTCGCCGATGTCCCACAGGCTGGCGGAGCCGTTCCCGGCAAGCGGCCCGGCGCCGAGCTTGATGTCGGAAAGCAAAATCACGCCATCCGGCCGCGGCACCTCAAAGTAGCCGCCGGCGACGGCGAGGTACTGCCGGCGGCCGTCATGGGTGCGGTAAAAGCCGCCGCTCTCGGCCGCCGTCTCCAGCAGGGCGGGCGCCTCGACGCCGTCCCGCCTCAGGCGCTCGGCCAGGTAACCGGCGCCGAGACGGTCGATCAACTCGAAGGGCCCGTACTTCCAGTTGTAGCCGAGCTTCATTGCGCGGTCGACGGTGTGGATGTCGTCGGCGATCTCCGGCACCAGCCCGGCGGCGTAGGCCAGCGTCTGCGAGAGCACCGCCCAGGCGTACCGCCCTCCCCTGTCGGGGTGCTCGACCAGGGCCTTGAGCCCGCCCGCCCTGGAAGCCGCGAGACTCTCGAGCACCGGCTCGGCGGCGGGCGCATAGGCGCCGGTCTTGAGGTCCAACGCCTCCTTGACGCGCGCACCGCCCGCCACGTTCAGGCGGTAGAAGCCGCCCTTGCCCTTGCGCCCGGTGTAGCCCTCGGCGATCATTTTGGAGATCAGCGGGAGGGCCCGGCGGATCGCCTGGTAGGCGTCGGAGGCCGGCAGGTTTTCCGCCAGGTTGCGGTCGATCTCGGGCTGGAGGTCGATGCCGACCAGGTCCATCAGGCCGAAGACGCCGGTCTTGGGGATGCCGACCGGGCGGCCCATCACGGCGTCGGCCTCCTCGACGGTGACGCCGCAATCGAGCGCCTCGTTCAATGCGCACTGGAGCCAGAAGGCGCCGACGCGGTTGGCGATGAAGCCCGGCGTGTCGTGGCACATGACCACGCCCTTGCCGAGGCGGAGATCGGCGAAGCTGACGAGCGCCTCGAGCGCCTTCCCGTCGGTCTTGGGCCCGCTCACGACCTCCAGAAGCCGCATGTAGCGGGGCGGGTTGAAGAAGTGGGTGATCAGGAAATGGCGGGCCATGTCCTCGGTGAGCCCCTCGGTCAGCTTGCTGAGCGGCAGGGTCGAGGTGTTGGACGAGACGATCGAGCCCGGCTTCCGCGCCTCCTGGATCCTGCGGTAGAGATCCCGCTTGACGTCGAGCCGCTCGACCACCGCCTCGACGATCCAGTCGCACTGGGCGAGCGCGCTTAAATCGTCCTCGACGTTGCCGGGGCTGACGAGCTTCGCGGCCCGCTTGGTCATGAAGGGCGCGGGCTCGGCCTTCAGCATGCGCGCGATGGCGCCCTCGGCTATGGCATTTCGGTTCCCCGCGCCCTCAGGCACGACGTCGAGCAGCTTGACGGGCACGCCGGCGTTGGCGGCATGCGCCGCGATGCCGCCGCCCATCACGCCGGCGCCGATGACGCCGACCTTTGCGATCGTCATGCCGCGGCCTCCAGGACCGTGGCGATGCCCTGGCCGCCGCCGATGCACTGGGTGGCGAGCGCCAACGCCTTGCCCTCGCGGCGCAAGAGCTGGGCCGCCTTGCCGGTGATGCGCGCGCCGGTCGCGCCCAGCGGGTGACCGAGCGCGATGGCGCCGCCGTCCAGGTTGACCCGCTCGAGCTCGATCTTGAGCTCGTCGACGCAGGCGAGCGCCTGGGCGGCGAAAGCCTCGTTGAGCTCGATCACGTCGATGTCCTTGATCTCGAGGCCGGCGCGCTTGAGCGCCTTCTCAGAGGCATGGACCGGGCCGAGGCCCATGAGCTCCGGCGCGCAGCCGGCGACCGCGACCGAGCGGATGCGCGCGAGCGGCTCGAGCCCGCGGCCCTTGGCGTACGCCTCGGTGGTGACGAGCACCGCCGCCGCTCCGTCGGTCAGCGGCGAAGACGTGCCCGCCGTCACCGTGCCGTCGGCCTTGAAGGCGGGCGTGAGCTCCGCCAGCGCCTCCGGCGTCGTGTCCGGGCGGATGCAGCCGTCGGCCGCGACGGTGTGGTTGCCATGGCGGATCGGCACGATCTCGTCGTCGAAGCCGCCGGAGGCGCGCGCACCGGCCGCCTTGCGGTGGCTTTCGCTCGCCAGCTCCTCCTGGCGGGCGCGCGGGATCTTGTACTTGGCGGCCAGGTTCTCCGCCGTCTCGCCCATCGAGACGTAGGCCTCAGGGTAGCGCTCGGCGAGGCCCGGGTGCGGCAGCGGGTTGTAGCCCCCCATCGGCACGCGCGTCATCGACTCGACGCCGGCGCACAGAAAGGCCTCGCCCGCGTCCATCTGGATGGCGCCGGCGGCGATGTGGATCGCCTGCATGGACGAGCCGCAAAAGCGGTTGACCGTGGCGCCTGAGACCGTGAGCGGCAATTCGGAGAGGAAGCCGATCAGGCGCGCGACGTTGAGGCCCTGCTCGGCCTCGGGAAAGGCGCAGCCGACGATCAGGTCCTCGATCTCGGCGGGCTCGATGCCGGTCTTCTCCAAAAGGCCGCGCACCACCTGGGCGGTGAGCTCGTCCGGGCGCACCCTGGTGAGCTCCCCCTTGGTCGCGAAGTGGAAGGGGGAACGGGCATAACCCGCGATCACGACGTTCTTGTGCATGGCCGTTACCTTTCACCTGGGGTTGTTCCGCCGCGCCCGGCCGCGTCATTACCGTCCGCGCCCTTGGCGCGCAGGTGATTGCGCACCGCCGCCTCGATCTCGCGGAGCTCCGCCAGCGTCTTGCCGAGGTCGGCGTGCTGGCGCTCGAGCCGGGCGATGCGATCGCGCGCCTTGGAGAGCAACAGGCGCGTCTGCTCCACCTGGTCCGGGTCGGTGTCGTAAAGGTCGAGCCATTCGCCGATCTCGCGCAGGCTGAAGCCGAGGCGCTTGCCGCGCAGGATCAGGATCAGCCGGCCGCGGTCGCGGCGCG
>JBHICL010000443.1:0-3251 GCA_046759605.1 Alphaproteobacteria bacterium
CTCGTCGTACGCATACGGCGGATCCTCATCCATGTAAGTGAGCTGCGCCAGCTCCAGCTGGACCGCATGCGTCCGCGCCTCCGGCCGACCATAGTGCCGCGTATTGTAGCCGCCGGTAAACCGGCCGTTGAGCGCGCTCGAGTATCCACGTGCGTCGCGGCATACCGCGTCGAGGCGGCGCTCGAGCCCGGGGTCGGCGGTGACCCCACCGCCCGTACCCAGGTTCAGGTCGGGGAGCCGCCCGTCGAAGAGACGCGGCACCACCGAGCGGATGCTGTGCGCGTCGAGCAGCACGGCGACCCCGAAGGTCCGCCGCAGCCGCTCGAGCTCCGCCGCCAGTCGCTCGTGATACGGACGCCAGTACCTGCCGAGCCGGGATTCGATCTCGGCCCGATCGGGATCCTGGCCGGCGCGGTAGATCGGCTCGCCGCTGAACGTCTCCGTGGGGCAGACGCCGGTGTTCGTAGCCCCGGGATAGAGCGGGGTGCCGTCCGGCGGCCGGTTGAGGTCCACGACGTAACGCGAGTGCGTGGCTACCAGAATCCCGGCGCCAAGCTTGGCCGCGAAGGCGTAGAGCCGGTCCACGCGCCAATCCGTGTCCGGCAGCGCGCGTGCCGGCGCGGTCATGCGCTCCGCGAGCTCCGGCGGAACGTGGGTGCCGGCATGGGGCACGTTCACGAGCAGCGGCGTGGTGCCCTCGGTGAAGCGAAGGAGGTCCATGGACCGGGATCAACCTTCCCTGGGGTAGCCGAGCATCGACAGGGACCGGGCGATCTCGTCGAGGATCGTGGGGTCGTCGATGGTGGCCGGCGTCCTGTATTCCTCGCCGTCCGCGATCTGGCGCATGGTGCCGCGCAGGATCTTGCCGGAACGGGTTTTGGGCAGCCGCGGCACCACGGCCGCCTCCTTGAACGCGGCGACGGGGCCGATCTGCTCGCGCACCATCCGCACCACCTCGGCGACGATGTCGCCCGCCGGTCGCTCCACACCCGCCTTCAACACCAGGAAACCCAGGGGTAGCTGTCCCTTCAGGGAATCGGCTACGCCGATGACCGCGCATTCGGCGACATCGGCGTGGTTCGCCAGCACCTCCTCGAGCGCGCCCGTGGACAGCCGGTGTCCCGCCACGTTGATGATGTCGTCGGTGCGGGACATCACGTAGACGTAGCCGTCCTCGTCGATGTAGCCCGCATCCCCGGTCTGGTAGTACCCGGGGTAGGCCGCGAGATAGCCGTCGCGATAGCGCGCGTCGGCGTTCCACAGCGTCGGCAGGGTGCCGGGCGGGAGCGGCAGGCGGCACGCCAGGGCGCCGATGGTGCCGGGGCCCACCGGCACGCCCGCGCTGTCGAGGACCCGCACGTCCCAGCCCGGAACCGCCCGGGTCGGGGATCCCGGCTTGACCGGCAGCTTCTCGATGCCGAGGCAGTTGGCGGCGATGGGCCATCCGGTCTCGGTCTGCCACCAGTGATCGATCACGGGAATGCCTAGCTTGTCCCGCGCCCAAAACAGCGTGTCCGGGTCGCACCGCTCGCCGGCGAGGAACAGGGCGCGGAACCTGCCGAGGTCGTACGGGGCGATAAGCCCACCCTCGGGGTCCTGCTGCTTGATGGCGCGAAAGGCGGTGGGCGCGGTGAACATGGTCGAGACGCCGTGCTGGGCGATCACGCGCCAGAACGCGCCGGCGTCCGGCGTCCCCACGGGCTTGCCCTCGTAAAGTATCGAGGTGTTCCCGTGGAGGAGCGGCGCGTAGACGATATAGGAGTGGCCCACGACCCAACCCACGTCCGAGGCCGCCCAGTAGGTCTCGCCCGGGTCCACGTCGTAGATGCCCTTCATGGACCAGTGGAGCGCCACGGCGTGCCCACCGTTGTCGCGCACGATGCCCTTGGGCTCCCCGGTTGTGCCGGAGGTGTAGAGGATGTAGAGCGGGTCCGTCGCCGCGACGGTCAAGCAGTCGTGGGGCCGCGCAAGGTCCATCGCCTCGGCCCAGGTGACGTCGCGGCCGGCCACGAGCGGCGCCCTCTCCATCGGGCGCTCGAGGATGATGCAGCGCTCCGGCTTCGTGCTCGCCAGCTCGATGGCGCGGTCCAGGAGGGGCTTGTAAGGAACGACCCGGTTCACCTCGATCCCACACGAGGCGGACACGATGAGCTTCGGCTTCGCGTCATCGATGCGCGTGGCGAGCTCCTGGGCGGCGAAGCCGCCGAAGACGACCGAGTGGATGGCGCCGAGACGCGCCGAGGCCAGCATGGCGACCACGGCCTCGGGCACCATGGGCATGTAGATGATGACCCGGTCCCCCTTGCCCACGCCCTCGGCCGCCAGCGCGCCGGCGAATTGCGCCGTGACGTCGCGCAGCTCGCGGTAGGTATAGGTCGAGATGGTCCCGGTTACGGGGCTGTCGTGGATGAGCGCGGGCTGCTCGGCGCGTTCGCCGTCGGCGTGCCGGTCCAGGGCGTTGTAGCATGTGTTGAGACTGCCGCCGCGGAACCAGCGATAGAACGGGGCGTTCGCATCGTCCAGCACCCTGTCCCAGCGCTTATCCCAGTGAATGCCCTCGGCCGCCTCGCCCCAGAAACTCTCCGGGTCGGCAAGCGAACGCGCGTGTGCCTGCTCATAACCGCCCACTCTCTCAGCCCCCCTTCTTATCCCTCGGCCACTTCTGGTGACCATGGCATCGTAGCACAGGGGCGGAGCGCCGCGCGGTGGCTGTGCGACCCTCAAGGCCGCACGGCGCGGGACAGCCGGTCGGCGTGACGTATGGGCTCGGGCAGCCTGTACCTCGGGGCGCACAGTCCGACATAGCGGACCGCGGTTTCCAGGCCCACGCGGTGGCCCACCGAGACGAACACGGGACGCGTCGCCCGGCGTGTGCGCACGACGGCGCCCACGACAGTTCCTCGGTCCACGAGGGGTGACCACGCTCCACGGCCGGAGCCGGGCTCGCCGAAGCCGCCAACGAGGCGGGATTTCGCCACGCCGATCGCCGGAACGTCCGCCAGCACCCCGACATGACAAGCGAGCCCGAAGCGGCGCGGATGGGCCAGCCCGTGGCCGTCCACCAGCACGAGGTCCGGCTTGATGGACGTCCGCTCGAGCGCCTCCATGATCACCGGCGCCTCGCGGAACGAAAGCAATCCCGGAACATAGGGAAACCGGACGGGTCTCGCGACGACCACGCTCTCGAGGAGCTCCAGGCCGTCCAGGCGCAGGACGACCACGGCGGCGAAGGCGAAGCCGTGGGCGTAGCA
>JBHICL010000444.1:0-3251 GCA_046759605.1 Alphaproteobacteria bacterium
CCAGGCTATGGACAACGCGAGATCGCGCCACATCTTATCCTTGATGGGTTCCCTTTCGCGGAGTGGCAGAGGATGTTTATCCAGACCGAGAGCACACCAAACCCAGCCAACCTGAAATGCTTTCCCGGCCGGGAAGTGATGGCTGCCGGGACGGCGGATTTTCCAAATAGGGAGGCGGCGGAGCGCGCCCCTTTGGCGCAGCGTCTCTTCGAGGTCGAAGGCGTCACCGCCGTGTTTCTTGGGCCCGACTTCATTACGGTGACGAAAGCACCGGAGATCGACTGGTACGTGCTGAAGCCAGCGGTGCTTGGCGCCATCATGGATCATTTTACTTCTGGGGAGCCGGTCATCCTCGATGCTGGGCCGCCGGGAGCACCGACGTCGGACGAAACGGACCACGAGCTGGTGGCGCAAATCAAAGAGCTGATTGATACCCGCATCCGGCCAGCGGCGGCGCAGAGCGGCGGTGATGTCGTCTTTCGCGGCCTCGAGAACGGGGTTGTCCTCCTCGAAATGTCCGGAGGTGCGTTCGGCTTGAAGGACGGGATCGAACAGATGCTACGGCATTACGTGCCTGAGGTTGTGGCGGTTGAAGATTATCGGGACGCGATGCCCAAGCCCGGTCTGAACACGGTGGATGCCAGGGCGATCCAAAGCCTCCTCGATCAAAGGATCAATCCCGCGGTGGCAGCTCACGGGGGTCACATCTCTCTCGTGGATGTCCAGGACGATACCGCGTACATCCGCCTGGAAGGCGGCTGCCAAGGCTGCGGAATGGCGGATGTGACCCTGAAACAGGGTGTAGAGTCCGAAATCAAGCGAGTGGCCCCGACCATCACGACCGTGCTCGACGTGACCGACCACGCCGGCGGAGCGAACCCGTATTATCAGCCAGGAAAAGGCGGCGTGAGCCCGTTCTAGGGGTAGGCAAAGCAGCTTTCACCGATGGCGCGTGTGCTCCTGCTGATCCCCACGACCTCCTACCGCGTCAGTGATTTCCTAACGGCGGCCCATCGGCTCGGTGTGGAGGTTGCTGTCGCCTCTGACCGCCGCCAGGTCTTGGAGAAATACTCGAAAGGACGAACCGTTACGGTCGATTTCAGCAACCATGGGAGGGGTGTGCAGCAGATCGCTGAATATGCTCGTAAGAGCCCACTTGCAGCGATAGTACCAGTCGATGAAGAGACAATTCTACTGGCGGCGGAGGCGTCCAACGCTCTAGGGTTGCCCCATAATTCCATCGCCTCTGTCGAGGCGGCACACAACAAATACCGCTTCAGAACCCTCCTGGCGGAAGCCGGGTTCCCATCGCCTCGGTTCGAATTGCTTTCGACACGTGATGACCCTACCCGAGCTGCCGGTCGAGCGATCTATCCCTGCGTGCTCAAACCACTGGCCCTATCGGCAAGTCGGGGCGTAATCCGGGCCAATGACCCGGAGGCATTCGTGGACGCCTTCCATCGGATCGTTCAGATCCTCAACCAGACGCAGAGAGCCGGTGATGGATCGAGCGCCGATCACATCTTGGTGGAAGGCTATATCACTGGTGTCGAAGTGGCGCTCGAGGGGTTGTTGGATGGTGGGCGACTAAACGTCCTTGCGGTGTTTGACAAGCCTGACCCACTCGAAGGGCCGTTTTTTGAAGAGACGATTTACGTAACCCCGTCGCGCCTGTCCGACGGCACACAGGAGTCCATCGCCGCCACCGTGGCAAAGGCGGTCGCAGTCCTTGGGCTGTCCAACGGGCCAATTCACGCCGAGCTCCGAATCAACGATCGAGGAGCCTGGATCGTCGAGATCGCCGCCAGGTCGATCGGTGGGCTCTGCGCGCGAATCCTGCGGTTTGGCGCGGGGATTGGGCTCGAGGAACTGATCCTGAGGCATGCGCTGCAGCTGCCGATTGCGGCGATGGAGCGGGAACGCCGTGCCGCGGGGGTCATGATGATCCCAATTCCACGAGCGGGCATACTCCGCAGTGTGGATGGCCTCGAGAAGGCTCGGTCGGTCGCGGGTGTTCATGATGTTACGATCAGCATACCCCTCGGTCACGAGGTGATCCCTCTTCCGGAAGGATATAGGTACCTGGGTTTTATATTCGCCAAGGGGAACAACCCCGGCATAGTCGAAGACACCTTGCGGGAGGCTCATCGGCGGCTCGCGTTCGGGATCGAGCCGGCCCAGTAGCCGGGGGACCGAGCTCAGGCGCGATTGTTTTGTGGGGTCGGCCTCGACAATGGGCACCCCCAATCGATCCCGGCTCCATGAGCGGACGCTCGGCTCTGTCGCCAGCGTACATGGATTCCTCGCCAGTTAGCCGCTAGGCTTCCCGGCAGGGAGGTCTCTGATGGAGCGTCGCCTTGCCGCCATCCTCGCGGCTGACGTGGTCGGATATTCGCGACTGATCCATGCCGACGAGGAAGGCACGCTCGCGGCTTTGATGGGTCATCGCGAAGAGCTGATCGATCCCAACATCGCCGAACATGGGGGCCGCATCGTCAAGACGACCGGGGATGGCCTGCTCGTCGAGTTTCCCAGCGTCGTGGAAGCGGTGCGGTGCGCCGTGGAGGTGCAACAGGGAATGGCCGGGCGCAACGCCGGACTGCCGGACGACGAGCGCGTCGTCTTCCGCGTCGGCGTCAATCTCGGCGATGTGATCGCCGAGGAGGACGACCTCTATGGTGACGGCGTCAACGTCGCGGCGCGGTTGGAAGGTCTGGCGCCGCCGGGAGGCATTTGCATCTCGCGGGCGGCGCGCGATCAGGTGCGGGACAGACTGGAGTACGAGTTCCACGATCTCGGTGAGGTGGAGGTCAAGAACATCCCGAGGCCCGTCCGCGTGTTCCAAGTCGCGCTCGGCGACATGGCCGTGGCGCGGGCCCCGGCGGCTTCCAGCGCTGGGCCCGTGGAACCGGCCGACGCCGACAAGCCGTCGATCGTCGTCCTCCCCTTCGACAATATGAGCCGGGATCCGGAGCAGGAGTATTTCAGCGACGGGATCACGGAGGACATCATCACCGATATTTCCAAGATCTCCGGTCTGTTCGTCATCGCCCGGAACTCGGCCTTCGTCTACAAGGACAAGACGTTCAACGTTCCCGACGTATGCCGCGAGCTCGGCGTCAAGTTCGCTCTCGAAGGCAGCATTCGCAAGGCCGGGAACCGAGTTCGCATCACGGCCCAGCTGATCGATGGATCAAGCGGCGGACATCTCTGGGCCGAGCGCTACGACCGCGATCTCACCGACATTTTCG
>JBHICL010000445.1:0-3245 GCA_046759605.1 Alphaproteobacteria bacterium
TCATCGTCCGTCCTCTCTCAGCCGGATAAGCGCATCGGCGGCATAGGCGCCCATGCCCTTCGGGCACACCATCAGCGGGTTTATATCGAGCTCCTCGAGGCGGTCGGCATGGGCTTCCGCAAACCGACCGACCGCCAGAACGGCATCCACCGCGGCGCCCATGTCGGCTGCCGGTCGCCCGCCAAATCCGGAGAGGAGCGGCGCGAGTTTGAGCGACAGGACGGCGGCGCGAACCTCGTCCTCGCTCGTCGGGAGAAGGAGGGTCGCCGCGTCTTTCATGAGCTCGACAAGAACGCCCCCTGCGCCAACGGTGAGCATCGGCCCGAGCTGCCGGTCGTGCACCACGCCGACGATCAGCTCGGCGACGCATCCTTCCACCATCCTCTCGACGAAGAGGCCCGCGCCAAGCGGCAGAAGCGCGTGCGCGGCCTCGCGTACCTCCTCCGCCGAGCCAAGATCCAGACGGACCGCGCCTGCCTCCGTCTTGTGGGCAACGCCCAGAGCCTTGACGGCGACCGGGTATCCCAACTCCTCCGCCGCGGCGACCGCCTGAGCCGCGTCCTGCGTCGTGCGGCTTTCGGGAACCGCGATGCCGAACGCGGCGAGACGCGCCTTCGCCTCGGCCTCGTCGAGGATCACCGGGTCCGCTTCCACCATCCGGCTCAACACGAGAGGAGCCGGCTCGGACCCGTTCCAGGCCTCGCCGATCGTGGCGGCCGCTTCGGTTGCCCGTATCGCTTCCTCGACGCCCAGGAACGGAACGACGCCGCGCGCCACCAGGTCGCCGGCATGAGCCTCGGGAAGATTCTCGGGCATGGAGGCTACGATCGCGCCCTTCTGGCCGGTTGTTTCGAGTGCCGCCTCGAAGGCTCGCACCGTTGGCCACCAGTCGGCGTCCTCGCAAAGATCGGCGCGCGGGAAATCGAGCACCAGCATGGAGAGATCGAAACCGCTGCCGACCATGGCCGCGAACGTGCCGGTCAGTGCGTCCTCGTTGCCCCAGATGAAGGTGTGGTAGTCGAGCGGGTTGGCGACGGCTACGAGCGGCCCGAGCGTGCTTCTCACTCTCGCGCGATCCTCGCTCGTAAGAGGTCGAAACCGCAAGCGCGACCCGGCCGCGGCGTCCGCCATGATGGACGCCTCGCCACCCGAGCAGCTCATGGATGCTATGTCGAAGCCCGATAAGGCGCCATGCACATGAAGAAGCTTCAGCGTTTCCAGAAAGACCGGGATGCTGTCGACCCGGGCGATGCCGAGGTGCTTCAGTAACGCGGTGGCCCCAGTATCCGAACCGGCCAGCGACGCGGTATGGGAGATGGTTGCCGCCTTGGCCTCGGAGGAGCGGCCGACCTTCATCGCCACGAGCGGCATTTTCAATACGCGAGCCCTGGCCGCCATCGCCTCGAACGCCCCGATGTCGTCGAAGCCCTCGATATGCAGCCCGATCGCTGTCACCCGTGGGTCATCGAGCATGCCGGAGGCCAGGTCCGAAAGACCCGTCTGGGCCTGATTGCCTGCCGTCAGGACATAGGAGAGCGGCAGCCCGCGCCTTTGCATCGTCAGATTGATGGCGATGTTGGAGGATTGGGTGATGATCGCGACGCCCTTCCCATCCGCCTCCAATCGCTTGCCGCCATGCTGGTCGGGCCACAGAAGCGCGCCATCGAGATAGTTGATGAGGCCGTAGCAGTTGGGCCCGATGATCGGCATGTCGCCCGCAACCGCGAGCAAGGCATCCTGAAGGCTTGCGCCGTCGCCGGTTTCGCCTTCCGCCTCGCGAAAGCCGGATGCGTAGCACACGGCCCCGCCTGCGCCACGTTCCGCCAGATCACGAGCAACGTCGATCGTCAGATTGCGATTGACGCCGATGAAGGACGCATCGGGGGCTCCGGGAAGATCGGCGACCGACCGGTAGCATCGCCGCCCGCCCAATTCCTCGTGCCTTGGATGAACCGGCCATATCTCACCGGAAAAACCCATCTGATCGCACTGCGCGATCACACGCTCCGCCTCCCGGCCGCCGAAGACCGCGATGGTGCGCGGTCTCAGAAGACGGTCGAGACGGCCCGGCATCGGCATCAGGCTCCGAGCGGGCGCAGGAGATCGCGGCTGATGATATGCCGCTGGATTTCCGACGTGCCGTCCCAGATACGTTCCACGCGAGCGTCGCGCCAGAGCCGCTCGAGCGGCAGATCATCCATCAACCCCATCCCGCCATGGATCTGGATTGCCTCGTCGGTGACCCGCGCGAGCATCTCGGAAGCAAAGAGTTTCGCCGATGCTATTTCCCGGTTGGCCGGCAGCCCCTGATCGAGCCGCCAGGCGGCGGCAAGGGTCAGCCAATCGGCGGCGTCGATCTCCGTGATCATGTCGGCGAGCTTGAAAGAGACCCCCTGAAACTTCCCGATCGGCTGGCCGAACTGCTTGCGTTCGGCCGCATGGGAGAGGGCGTAGTCGAAGGCGCGTCGTGCGCGGCCCACACATGTGGCGGCCACCGTCAGGCGTGTGGCATAGAGCCATTCATTGGCGAGGTCGAAACCCCGATGGATCTCTCCGAGGATCTGGGAGGACGGCAGACGGCAATCATCGAAACTCAGAATGCAGTTGTGGTAGCCGCGGTGCGACACCGAGTTGTAGCCGTGACGGATCTCGAAGCCCGGCGTGCCGCGGTCGACAAGGAAGCACGTGATCTTTTTCTTGGTGCCGCGTGGCGTTTCCTCTTCACCGGTGGCCATGAACACGATCACGAAGTCGGCGATATCCGCATGGCTGATAAAATGCTTCGTCCCGTTGGCCACCCAGTCATCGCCATCCTGTTTCGCGACGCATTTCATGCCGCGCAGGTCTGATCCCGCGTCTGGCTCCGACATCGCCAGAGCGTCGTACTTGTCGCCTTTGACCGCCGGCAGGAGATACCGCTCTCGCTGTTCCGCGCTACAGGCCATGAGAATGTTCGAGGGGCGCCCCCAGAAGACGGAGAGCGCCATGGATGCGCGGCCCAACTCGCGATCGAGAAGCGTGCAGGTAAGGTGGTCGAGCCCGCCGCCGCCGACTTCCGCCGGCATATTGGGCGCGAAGAAGCCTATCTCGACGACCTTGCGCTTGATCTCTTCGCCCAACGCGCGCGGCACCTGGCCCGTGCGCTCCACCTCCGCTTCGTGGGGATAGATCTCGTTCTCGACGAACGAGCGAACGGTCTCGACGACCATCTCCTGTTCGGATGTGAGGCCAAAATGCATGACGCT
>JBHICL010000446.1:0-3230 GCA_046759605.1 Alphaproteobacteria bacterium
GGCTGCCCACGCGGACGTCGCATTTCGGATCGCGCAGCCCGCTTCGCCGCGCCCGGTCGTGAGCGCTGTCCAGCATCCGATCCGCCAGGTGGCGTGGCACTGTCTGCTCCGCTAGATGCTCCACCTCGGCAAATCGCCGAAGCTCCTGCGGCACCGGCTGGTTCGGAACCACATGCAACAGCACAACCTTCGCTTCGTATCTGCCCGCCATGTCGCAGGCCAGATCGAGGGCCCTCATCGAGCAGTCGGACCCGTCCACGGGCACGAGAATCCTCTTTATCATCATCGACATCCTTGGCCAAAGGCGAGAACAATCGCGGGCGGCCGGTTCAGTATTGCTGAACATGCAAAGCGTATAGCGTCAGCCGGAACCTCGAGGTTCTCCTTCGCCTTGATCGAGGGCCACCTTAAGAGGGGCGGCGCCGCGATCATTGATTTGCGTCAAGAAAACAGCGCCTACTGCGCCTTCGCCATGGCCGCGGCGTATCAGGTCTCGCCGTTGCGGCGGCGCGTTGGGACCACAGCTCAGCAGTTGTGTGATAGCGGAGCCCGCGGCGGGCGGTCTCCGTCACGTTATTCTTTGAAAAGCGGCGGTTTCTGAAATGTGGGACTCGCGTCCCGTTCGCGGTGGCGCGGTTCCCCGGACGGTGGCGGCCGGCTCGGTGGGTCTTCGGACCTGAGCGGCACGTGAACGGCGGCCTCGGTATCGGGCCGGTGGCCGGCCGAGCGGAACAGGTCCAATGCGGCGTCATGGGAGCCGATGTCCGGTCCGGCGGGCAGAAGCCCGTCGACTTTTATGGCGCCACACCGCCATTCGAGCGCCAGTCGCTCCATGGCGGCGATCAAGGCCCGCGCGGTCGCCTGGCCGGGGACGGCTTCGAACGCGATGAATTGATCGACCAGCAGGATCCTCGCGGGCCGCAGCCCGTGGACGACGCGATAGGTGAAAAGGCCATAGATGTACCCGTCCGCGTCCTGTGCGGTCATAACGCCGCTCGCTTCCACCCCTTTCGACCGCCTGGTGAGAGACGCCGCATAGCTTCGCCAGCTCTCCAGACTGCATGCCGGATCGAGCGCGCGTATCAACGGATAGGCCTGGGTGATCTGCCTGACGTCGAGCGGCTTGGTGATGTTCCGCATGTTGCCGAGAGCCCGGTGGTTGTCATTATGCCAAGCTTATGGAACCCGGCATCGCCGCCAATGATCTGGGTCAACGCGGAAAGAGGCCGGGATGACGGCCCGGCTCCCCGCGGTCAATCTTCCTCCTCCGGCTCTTCGGCCACGAGGATGTCGTAGACCGAGGCGACCGTCGCATCAAGGCGGTGCCTCAGCTCGCCCATTACGTCACTCTCGCCCGTGGCCCACGCCACGGCTTCCTCGAGCTGCCGCCACGTGGCGCCGGTGGCTATGATCGCAGCCGCCTGTGCGTCGCTGATATCGGGGACCACCGCCGCGATCTCATCGTGGGTCAGGCGCGGCTTGAGACGTTGAGCGCACATGTGCCGTCCCTCGCTGGCTCCTCATCTCCGTAGGCAGGTAGGACAATACCCCCCTAACCCGGCACTACATTGATCAAGGTCAAACAGAGGCGATCCCATCAGTCGGGACGCTCGCGTCGCGCGTGGCAGGACCGGACCCGGCGCTACGGCTCTGACCGCTCCAGTGAGAGGATCTCGGTCCGCAGGTTCTCGAATCGCTTCGCCAGGTTCTTGCTGAACAGGGGGTCCTCCATATCGGCTACCCTGGCGTCGAGCTCGTCCCAATCCTCGTCCGTAAGCACTTTCTCCGCAACGGGGAAGAAGTACTTATCCTCCATGGCCATGTGGCGGCGGTTGGTCTCGACGAACTCATGCGCGACCCTGCCGAACCAGTTGCGCGGGACCTGCGCCTCGCTCACGACCTGATGCACCAACGCGGCGAACTTGTCGGTGAGCGAAGCGAGCTCCGCGTGGTCCCCTTCCAGCTTGTCGAAGTCGCGGGCCGCCGTTCCGTCGCGGCGACGCAGCCGACCAAGAACAAGATCCTCGAGCGGGTGATGGCACAGGTCGGGATAGCTGTGGTAGTAGTCGACGACCCCTTCCACGATCTCGTAGTCCACGGGCTTACCAGCGTCGAACGCCTCGAGCTGGCGGTCGAGCAAATCCAAGAGCCGCGCCATATTCGAGTGATCCTGGCGCAGGATGCGCATCACTTCAGCCACGGTGCATCTCCCGCTTTTTGACGACCCACTATGCTCGTCGCTCCGCGCGCCGGCCTTGATACAGGTCAAAAAGGGCGGTCCGCTACCAGGTGAAGGTCTCGATGTCGTCGAACGTAATCGTCCCGTCGTAGCCGTCCATATGGAGAACGCCCGCGTCGTCCGTGAACAGGCTCGCGTCGGGGGCGTCGTAGTGGCTGAACCGGTCGCCGTTGTCGAGAATGACTGTCCAGCCCGCGCTGCAGCCCGTGAGGTCCAGGGTATCGTTTCCCTCGCCGCCGTCGACCCAGTTCGTACCGTTGATGCCCGTATTGTCGAAGATGAACAGGTCGTCGCCCTGCTCGCCGTACAGCGTGTTATTGCCGGCGCCCGCCTGAAGCGTATCGGCGCCCTGACCACCGTAAAGCGTGTCGGCCCCGTCGCCCCCATCGAGGGTGTCGTTCTGACTTCCCCCGCGGAGTGTGTCGTCTCCGTCGCCGCCGTAGAGCATGTCTTCCTGGGCGCCGCCGTCCAAGGTATCGTCGCCGCTGCCGCCGTAGAGCGTGTCGTGGTGATTGCCCCCATCCAGATTATCGTTTCCGCTACCGCCATAGAGCGTATCGTCGTGGTTCCCGCCATTCAGAATGTCGTTACCACTGCCGCCGTAGAGGATGTCGTCGCCGTTATCGCCGTTCAACGTGTCGTTGCCTGCACCACCATACAGTGTGTCATCCGAATTGCCCGGACCACCGTTTACCGTATCATCCGACCCTGGCCCCATCTCGTCGTGATCGTGATCCGGCTCCTTGCCGGCGACGGTTTCCGTGGCGTTGACGCTGCCGCCATTCCCGTCACCTGGCGCCTGCTCGACGCGGTCATCCCGGAAGTCACTTGCGACAGCCCTTCCCAGGAGGTTCACCTCGGAGGACGCCGTTGCCATCGGTGCCACGGCTTCGGCAGCGCCGGTTGTGGGCTCATGCGGTGTTGCCGCGAGTCCCACCGAACGCGCGTCGTTGTCATCGCCTGTCGGCGCAATGGGATCCGGAGAGAACGC
>JBHICL010000447.1:0-3225 GCA_046759605.1 Alphaproteobacteria bacterium
ACATTGGCGGACCGAGCACTCCTTCCACTGCAAGTGCATGTATGCGTACATGTCCTGGCGGCTCAGCCACAGGAAGACGCGATGATCATCCGAGTCGAGTGCTACGCCGGCTACCGCGGAGAGGAGACGCCGCGGCGGTTCTTCCTTGGAGAGAGGCGGGCCGACCCTAGGTGCGGCCGTCGGCATCGACTAGGGCGTGTACTCATAAAAGTGGGCGTCTATGGGCTTAGACCTGCCTCCAAGCATTCTTTGGCCGCATAGACTTTCATATGGCAGTTCGATAATCTCCCAACCTAGGGAGATCGCTGATGGAACGCCGTCTGGCTGCGATCCTGGCCGCCGACGTGGTCGGCTATTCCCGCCTCATGGGCGAGGACGAGGCCGGTACACTCGCCGCGCTCAAAGCCCATTGCAAAGAACTGATCGAACCCAAGATCACCGTGTATCGGGATCGGATAGTCATCAAACACCAGTGGTGCTCGGGTCGCCGGCAGCCGTGAGCCGTTTTCTGGGAATTCTCGGTTGACGCAAAGCCGGAACACGCATGGGAGGACGGCGATGGCGGCGGAAAAGGCGGCCCAGCGTATCCCAGGCTACTGCGCGTTGTGCTGGTCGAGCTGCGGCTGCATTTCGGTGGTCGAGAACGGCCGGCTGGTCGCCGTCGAGCCCGACCCCTCGCATCCCACGGGAAAGGCGCTCTGCGCCAAAGGGCGGGCGGCGCCCGAGTTGGTCCACCACGAAGAGCGCCTGCTCCATCCTGTGGAGCGCACGCGCCCGAAGGGCGATCCCGATCCCGGCTGGAAGCGTATTGGCTGGGACGAAGCGCTCGACGCGACCGCGGAGGCGCTCAAGCGCTTGGCCAGCGAATCGGGGAGCGAATCCGTCGCCTTCACCATTGCCACGACCGCCGGCACCTCGATGCAGGACGGCTATCCCTGGGTCGAGCGCCTGCGTCACGCCTTCGCCAGCCCCAACGCGGTGACTGCCACCGAACTCTGCAACTTTCACCAGGATTATGTTTACGCCCACACGTTCGGCGTGACCATTCCCATGCAGGACCTCGCCCATTCCGGCTGTATCCTGCTTTGGGGCTACAATCCAAGCATGACCTGGCTCGCACATGGAACACGCGTGGCCGATGCCAAGGCGCGCGGGGCCAAGCTCGTGGTCGTCGATCCGCGCCGCACGGGATTCGCCGCCAAGGCGGACCAGTGGCTGCGCGTGCGACCGGGAAGCGACGGCGCGCTGGCGCTGGGTCTCGCCGGCGTGATGATCGAGGAGGGCTTGTTCGACCGCGCTTTCGTGCGCGACTGGACCAACGGGCCGTTGTTGGTGCGCGAAGACACGGGCCGTTTCCTGAACGGCGCGGACCTGAGCGGGGGCGGCGATGCGGCTCGGCGCGTGGCTTGGGATGGGGCGCATGGAGCCCCGGTGCTTTACGACCCCGCGACGGGAGCCTACGAGCATCCCGGCGCCGATCTCGCGCTCTGGGGCCGCTATGAGGTTCCGGGAGTCCGGGGTGCGATCCTTTGCCGGCCCGCGTTCGATCTCTACGCGGCGCTCTGCCGCCGCTTTCCGCCCGAGCGCGTCGAAGAGATCACCTGGGTCCCGGCGGCGCAGGTCCGCGAGACCGCGCGCCTTCTGGGCGGCTCGGGTCCGGTCTCCTGCTATCCCTGGGCCGGCGTCGAACAGCATACCAACGCGAGCCAGACCGATCGCGCGATCGCGCTCCTCTATGCGCTCACCGGCAGCTTCGATGCCAAGGGCGGCAACGTCCTGTTCGAGAAGGTGCCGATCAACGACGTGACGGGCGTCGAGTTGATGCCCGAGGCGCAACGCCAAAGGGCGCTTGGGCTCGACGAGCGGCCGCTCGGGCCGGAGTCCATGGGCTGGATCACGACGGATGCGCTCTACGACGCCGTTCTCGAGCGCAAACCCTATCCCGTGAGGGGACTGGTAAGCTTCGGATCCAACATTCTGGTCTCCCACGCCGACGGCGCGCGCGGCGCCAGGGCGCTCGACGCACTCGATTTCATGGTGCATGCCGACATTTTCATGACCCCTACCGCGGCGCACGCCGACATCGTCCTGCCGGTCAACACCGCGTGGGAGCGCGAGGGGCTTCGCACCGATTTCAATGTGAGCCAGGAGGCCGCCGGCTACGTCCAGCTTCGCCCGCCGGTCATCGCCTCCAGGGGCGAATCGCGATCCGATGCCTGGATCGCGTTCGCGCTCGCGGAACGTCTGGGCTTCGGCAATTTGTTCTGGGACGGCGATATCGATGCCGGCTACCGGCATCTTCTGGCGCCCAGTGGTCTCGACCTCGAAGACCTGCGGCGGCGGCCGGGCGGCATGGCTGTGCCGCTCCAGACGCGCTACCGTAAATACGCGGGCAAAGGCGGGGGCGAAGCGCCCGGCTTCGACACGCCGAGCGGGAAGGTCGAGATCTATTCCGAGACCTTCCTGGATCACGGCTATGCGCCGCTACCGGCCTATGTCGAGCCTGCCATGGGACCTGTGGTCCGGCCCGACCTCGTCCACGCTTTCCCGCTGATCCTGACGTCGGCCAAGTCGCCCCGCTTTCTCCACAGCCAACTCCGCGGGCTTCCGTCGCTCCGCCGGCTCGAGCCTGAGCCTCGGGTAGAGCTTCACCCGGAAACGGCGGCCGCGCGCGGCATCAAGGACGGTGAGTGGGTGGCGCTGGTGACGCCCCATGGCCGGGTGCGCGCCAAAGCGCGCTTCTCCAGCACCCTGCATCCCAAGGTGGTAAGCGCCACGCACGGCTGGTGGCAGGCGTGCGAAGCGCTTTTGCTTCCCGGCTACGACGCCGGCAGCGAGGAGGGGGCCAACATGAATGCCGTGATTGGCAACGATGCGGTCGATCCGATCAGCGGCTCGGTGCCTCACAAATCCTACCTGTGCCAGATCGTGCGGCTTGCCGGGGCGTGAACGTCGGACCGGCAACGAACGTGATTCAGCTTCACTTGCCGAGAGACGCCCAACTTTCCCTCGTGTACCTCATCGTGTCCCTCTGCACGCTGAAGCGGGTCGTTTCGTAGCTGTCCGGACTCTCCGTTGGCAAACTACGTATCGGTTCGTTCATCGCCAGAACCCCGTTCCTCGCCTTGGCCGGACGGCGTGCGCTGCGCGGTGCCCATCACCTTCGATGTCGACACCGACAGCATCCTTCATCTCGAATATCCGGATTTACGATACAAGCCGATT
>JBHICL010000448.1:0-3213 GCA_046759605.1 Alphaproteobacteria bacterium
GTGCGGATCACCGGCCTCGGCTGGCCGGGAATATCGAGCTGGAACGTGAGGAACTGGCCCGGTAGGAAATCGGGCAACGGCCCACCGTCCTCCGGCACCAGATAGAAAGAGACGACGGTCTCGCTCTCCCGCTCCTTCCGGTCCACGACAAAACTGCGGAAGCCCTCGGGAGCACGGACCGAGCTTTCCGCCTTGGACAACCGCTCGCCAAACGAGCCCTTCCAACCGTGCGAGAGGGCCGGAATGCGCAAAGCGACCCTGGTCGCTTCCAGGTTGTTCTTGTCGAAATACAGAAGGTTGCTGACCTCCCGGACCGTCAAGGCTTGCGGATCTCGCTTCACAAGCTCTATGACATCGCCGGCGCCGACCTCGCCTTCCTCGAGGACGCGAAAATAGAATCCCACCCGGCCGCTCGCCAAAAACCGGTTCTGAAAACCTTCGATCCCCATCTTGATTCCCAGCTTGAAACACGGGATGCGGGGTTGGCTGACCTCGACCAAAGCGCTCCCCACGCGGAACGCATCGCCGACATGAACGTCGTCCTCGAGCATCCCCTCGACGGTGAAGTTCTCGCCGAACTGGCCAAGGGTGTAATCGTCGCGTCCGAGCTGCTTAGCCCAATGGGCATAGTTCTCGAAGGAGTACGCCAGGACAGCCCGGAACGCCCCGCCATGCCCCCAGAGGTCCGCCTGCCCGTCGCCATCCAGGTTCAGCCTGCGCAGCATCACCCGGCCTGCCACGGGCTCCTTGAATATGCCGGTCGTTACGGTCTTGCCTTCGTGCAGGACCTCGCTCGGCATCGAGACGTTCACGGATTTGAGCCTCATGGGCGCGTGCGCCTCGACGGTCTCTCCGCCGACGTGAGCGGGTTCGAGCTTGTCGAGGACCGGGGAGAAATCCTGGAACGACCATCCGAGCGGCAAGGCGCGCTCGATGTGGAGCGTCTCGTCCACCGAGAAGGCGACGACCCGCTCGGCGCCCGGAAATCGTGCGGTGTGCTCCGGCCCCCAAAGGATCTCAGCCTCGCCGGTCAACTGGAGCGTGTCGCCCGTGCCGAACTCGATGAACAGCAGACCGCTTTTCGGATTGGCCGCGAGATTGCCCAGCGTATTGAACATGCAGTTTCCGGAGTAATCCGGAATCAGCAACAGGGTCTCGTGCGCGACCAGGACGAAACCCGGCCGGCCACCGCGGTGCGACACGTCGGCACCGTGATTCCGATCGCCACGGTCCTCGGAGAAATGACTGGCGATGAACAATGTGTCGGACCGGGCGACCAGCGCTGCCTCGGTCCTGTTCAAGGCCTTGCCGCGGTGGACAGCGCGTTTCTCCCCGATGGTCCCCATGCCCTCTTCGGGAGCGTACTGGCGGGCCTGGATGTATTTCGGGCAGTTCCCGAAACTCTGCGCGACCCGGATCTCGAATCCGTCCGCGCGCGGGCGGCGTATCGTTCCGTTCACCCGGTTTCGGCGCCGCGTGTGGAACTCGAGGCCGAGGGCGCCGATGTCCGCCCCTTCGACGAGGGCGTCACCCAATGGGTCTCCGTATATCGGCCGCGCTTTCACCTCGAGCGTGCGAGGATCGGTGGCTTGAACGAATCCCGGCGGTCCTGCCAGAACCGATACCCACGGCCGGCCGGTTGCGTCCAGCGTTCCGACGATGAGCAGCGGTAGTCGCGCGAAAAATTCCCGATGCTCTTCCGCCATGCGGTCGCGGATCATCCGGCGACCCTGCCGCTCGATCTTCTCCCGGACTCCAAGCCGGGCCTGGAGCGCTTTCTCGCCCCGGTGAAACGGCGAGGCGTCGTCCTGCATCCACCGCTTCCCTGCTGTGGGGCCGCCGTCCTAGCTGAAGGGCTCGAGGTTGCCGAGCATTGTCGGAATCAGTTCCGATACCGTGGGATGGATGTGCACGGCGCGCTGGATCACGGTGTAAGGCGCATCGGCATACATCACATCGAGCACGGAGTGGACGACCTCGTCCCCGCCGATCCCCAGAATAGCCGCTCCGAGTATCCTCTCGGTCTCCCTGTCGATCAGGATCTTCATGAACCCCTGGGTCTCGCCGCGCTCGCGGGCCCGTCCCACGCGCGCCATCATCATCTTGCCGATCAGAGCCTTGCGACCTGAGTCCCGCACCTCCCGCTCGGTCATTCCGGCCCGGCCGAGGGGCGGATCGATATAGAGCCCGTAGGCGGCGATCCGATCGCTCAACCGGCGCGGATCGTCGTCGAACAGGTTGGCGGCAAGGATCTCGTAGTCGTTGTAGGAGGTATGGGTGAACGCCCCGCGGCCGTTGACGTCGCCGATCGCCCAGACGCCCGGCACACCGGTGCGAAGCTGATCGTCGACGACGATGAAGCCGCGCCGGTCCGTCTCGACGCCGGCCTCCTCGAGCCCGAGATCGTCCGTGTTAGGTCGCCGACCGACCGCCAACAAGAGATGCGACCCCACGACCTCCTCCGGACCTTCCGCGCATGTGAGCTTGACCGCCACCCGGTCGCCCCGCTTCTCCACGCTGATGCATTCGGCGTTCAGCCGCACCTCCACGCCTTCGTTCTCCATTATCTCCTTCACGGCCGCCGAGACGTCCTCGTCGTCCCGCGCGATGAGTCGATCGCCCATCTCCACCACGGTGACGCGGCTGCCGAAACGGCGGTACATCTGGGCGAACTCCAAGCCGACGTAGCTTCCGCCGATGATCACCAGATGCTCCGGCAGGAAGTCCACCTCCAT
The DNA here is from genome assembly GCA_046759605.1 of Alphaproteobacteria bacterium. Lineage (GTDB taxonomy): Bacteria > Pseudomonadota > Alphaproteobacteria > UBA6615 > UBA6615 > JBHICL01. The sequence goes on from JBHICL010000448.1 coordinate 2,736, forward strand.
CATGCTGGAGTTGGTGAGGTAGTCCACCTCGCCCAGACCGGGCATGTCCGGGACGAAGGCGCGGGCGCCGACGTTGAGAATGATCCTATCGGCCTCGAGCGTCTCCCCGTTGACACTGACGGATCTGGCATTTTCCAGGCGACCGTGGCCCTCGTACACGGTCAGGTTCTCCATATTCCTGAGCCAGTTCGTCACACCCTCGTTGGACTGGCGCACCACGCCGTCCTTGCGATCCTTGACGCGCTTCATGTCGACATTGATCGGCCCATCGATCACGACACCGAAATCGGCGCCCCGGCGGGCCATGTACGCGGCGCGCGCGCTCGCCACCAAGGTCTTCGTCGGGATGCAGCCGACATTCACGCAGGTGCCGCCGAACAGCTTTCGTTCGATGATGGCGGTCTTCATTCCCTCGCGGGTCAATCTCGCAGCCAGCGACGGTCCGGACTGCCCGGTGCCAATGATGACCGCGTCGAAG
>JBHICL010000449.1:0-3212 GCA_046759605.1 Alphaproteobacteria bacterium
GCAATCCGCTTCCCTGGTATTTCCGAGGCGTGGCCAACAGGCAGGTGGGCAACGAGCTCCTGGCCAGGGTGGACTTAGAGGAGGCCCGCGTACGCAACCGCGACGAGCCGGTGCAAATCGTAAACGAACCAGACGAGGAGACGGGATTCCCGTTATTTCCTCAATGTGTGGCTGACCTGCTGCAAGAAATGGATCTCATGGGCGGGCCTGCCACAGCCGACCAGCAGTCCTCCGAACTCGTCAGCGCATACAACCGAGCCTCGCAGTTGGCCGAACTTGGCCAGTACGCGGGGGCTTTGTTCTTCGCCGAAAGGGCGCTAGCCCTCGGCGAGCAGGAGTTCGGCCCCGACAACCCGAGCACCGCAACGCTGCTCAACAAAGTGGCCGATCTCTATCTCGACCAAGGCAAATACCTTGAAGCGGAGCCCCTCATCGCGCGAGCGCTGGCAATCCAGGAGAGGAACCTGGGACCCGATCACACTGATGTGGCCGACAGCCTGTACATCTTCTCGAGGCTTTACAGTGCGCAGGGAAAGTACGCTGAAGCGGAGTCCGCTTTGGTACGAGCGCTTGCGATCTGGGAGAAGGCCGTGGGACCAGAGCACTCCAAGGTCGCTAGAAACCTAAACACTCTCGCCGAGCATTACCGTCACCGGGCCAAGTACGCCGACGCGGAGCCGCTCTACGCCCGCTCGCTGGCAATTGCAGAAAAAGTCCACGGGCCTGAGGACAACCGCGTCGGCTTGGTTTTGAACGGCCTAGCCGAGCTCTATCGTGCCCAGGGCAGGTACGCTGAAGCTGAGCCGCTCTACAAGCGGGCGCTCGCAATCTGGAAAGAGACCGTAGGACCAGAGCACCCTTTCGTCGTCATGAACATGGAGAATTACGCAGCCTTGCTACATGAGACCGGACGCTCAGCGGAGGCTGCCAAGATGGAAGCCCGCGCCAAGGATATCCGGGCCAGGCACGAGGGCGGCCTATAACGTTGAAGTTGTACCCGTGCTGTGTCTGGATTCCGCGAGCGGCGTTTCAGCGGTGGACGGCGCGCGGATCCAGCGCGTCCTGGAGGCCGTCGCCGAGGAAATTGAACGCGATCACGGTGACGAAAATCATGAGACCCGGATAGATGGCGAGCTGGGGAGCCGTCGAGACGAGCTCCTGGGCGTTCGTCAGCATGTTGCCCCAGCTCGGGATCGGGGGCTGGATCCCGAGCCCGAGGAAGCTCAGAACGGATTCCTGCAGGATGATCACGCCGGCGCTGAGTGTCGCCGCGACGATGATCGGTGAGACGACGTTGGGCAGGATGTGGAGCGCCATGATGCGCACCGGCGAGGCGCCGAGGCCCTCGGCGGCGATCACGAACTCGCGGGCGCGGACGGAAAGGGTGGCGCTGCGCACCAGCCTGGCGACGGTGGTCCAGCCGAAGAGCGCGATGATGAAGACGATCCGATAGAGGCTCGCGAGCTCCGAGCTCACGACGCTCGTGGGGAGAGGCAACTTGCCGAGATCGACCGCCGCGAGAATGATCAGCAGGGGCAGGAGGGGGAGCGCGATGACTCCGTCGGTGAAGCGCATCAGGAGCGCGTCGAGCCGGCCCCCGTAGTAGCCGGCCGCGAGGCCGACGACGGTGCCGATGATGGCGGCGCCGATCGCCGCCACCAGGCCCACCAGCAGCGACACGCGGCCGCCATATAGGAGCCGCAGAAGGACATCCCGTCCGATCTCGTCCGTTCCCAGAAGGTGAGCGCCGCCCGGCGGGGCATAGCGGTTGAAGAGGTCCACCTGGTTCGCGTCGAGCCCCAGCGCGCTCTCGACGAGCGGCGCGGACAAAACGGCAATGGCGATCACGATCAGCACGCAACCGCTGGCGGCGGCGAGACGGTGTTGCAGGAACCGCCGCCACATGAGACGGCGCATGCTGACGCCGCGCTCAGCCGGCGTGGGCGCGCGCATGGTCGCCTCGATCACCGCTGCGCCTCCAGGCTCCGGTAGCTGATCCGGGGATCGAGGGCCGCATAGCCGATGTCGGCCAGCAGGTTCCCCACCATGACCACGAAGGTGGCGAACAACAGGGCCACCAGCGCCAGGTTGAAGTCGTTCCCGAGGATCGAGTCGTAGATGAGCTTCCCCATGCCCAAGTATGCGAACATCGTCTCGGTGATGAGCGCCCCCGAGAACAGGGACCCGAAATCGAGGGCGACGATCGTGACCACCGGAAGAAGGGCGTTCCTGAGCGCGTGGCCCAGCACGACCCGCCGCGGGCTCACGCCCTTCGCCCGGGCCGTGCGGACGTAGTCCTGGCGCAGCGCCTCCATCATGGAGGCGCGCATGAAGCGGGTGTAGCTGGCCAGGCTCGCGAGCGCCAGGGTCGCGACCGGCAGGACGAGGAACCTCGCCCGGTCGAGCAGGCCGCCGCCGTCAAGGGACCCCATGCCGCCGGCCGGAAGGATCCCCAGGGCGACCGCGAAAAGCAGGATGAACAGGAGGGCAAGCCAGAACGGCGGCATGGAGATGCCGGCGAAGCAGAACAGGTTGATCGTGTTGTCGGCGAGCGAATGTGGGCGGACGGCGGCCATGATGCCCAGTGGAATGGCGATGGCGATGGCGAGCGCGCTGCTGATGCCGAGCAACACGAGGGTGTTGCCGAGGCGTGGCAGCAGGATCTCGAACACCGGCCGATTGAAGTTGCGCGAGTAGCCGAAATCGCCGCCCAGCGCCGCTGTCAGCCAGTTCCAGTAGCGCTCCCAGATCGGCAGGTCGAGCCCGTGGAGCCGCTTGAGACGCTGCGCGTCCGCCGGTGTGAGCTCCGGGTTCGAGGCGACCATGATGTCGATCGGGTCGCCCGGCATGAGGCCCATGAGGGTGAACACGACGAACGACATGATCGCCAGCACGATCAGGGATTGGACGATGCGGCCGGCGACGTAGCGGCCCACAGCTCTTCGGCCCCGTCCTCGTCTCTACGGGCCCCATGCCCGTCCGAACGGTTGTCTACGTCATCCTTCCGACGAAGACCAGTGCTCTACCCACAGCGTGCTCGGATACTGATGGCCCGTGGGCGTCACTCCCTTCAGCCACTTCGGCATGACGAAGGCGTTGGCGCGGAAGTAGAGCGGCAGCACGGGCAGGTCCTCGGCATACCGGGTCTGGATCTCGTTCCACAGCTCGGTCTGCACGTCGTCGCCGCACTCCACCTCGATCCGGTCGATTGC
>JBHICL010000450.1:0-3208 GCA_046759605.1 Alphaproteobacteria bacterium
TATCAGGCCATTTGTTGAGGCGATTCCCGGCGCCCGCTGGCCAGGACTGTCGCCCGGATGATCCGCTTGTGGCAGTTGGCTCTTGTCACCGGCTCGGCCATCGGCCTCGCCGCGTGCTCGGGGGCGCAGCTTGACGCGACATCCACCGTCGCGCCCGCGGACCTTGATGCCTCCTACCTCGATACCTCCGCCGACGCGCTCGACGGCGCCGCGCCACTGTTGGAGCAGGACGGTACCCGCGCGGAGTGGTCGCGAGATCTGTCCGATCTTGGCCAGGCCAGCCTTGTGGAGGAAATCCAGCGCCAGTTGGCTGAGCTTGGCCAGGACCCGGGACCCATCGACGGTATTTTCGGACCTCGAACGGCGCGGGCGATCGAGAGTTTCCAGCGTGAGCGGGGGTTGGCGGCAACCGGCCAGGTTTCGATCGATGTGCTCGCCGAGCTCCAGCAAGCGCGGTTGGCGAGGGAAGAGCGTCTTGCCAGGCGGGCCGGTCGCACAAGGGACATCCAACAGCATCTCACCGAGCTCGGCTTCGCTCCCGGCCCTATCGATGGCATCCCCGGACCTCTTACGGAGCAAGCCATCAAGGCGTTCGAAAGCTCGCAAGGACTGCCGGTCACCGGCCAGGTGTCGACTCACGTGCTGGACCGGCTTCGCGAGGCGCATATCCTGCAAGAGGCCGAGTTCGCGCGCCGGGCTCGGAAGATCGAGGAGGTGCAGACCCTCCTCGCCGACCTGGGCTATGACCCTGGCCCGGTCGATGGCGTTTTCGGCCCCATGACCCATCGTGCCGCCAGGGCGTTTCGGCGCGATCACGGACTGTCGCCGATCGCCGGCGCTCAGCTCGCATCGCTCGTTCCCGTGCCGCTCGAGCCCGCGCCGAGCATACCCGAACCGACCGCCGATCTGGATACGGCGCTGGCCGCCTATGACAGCGGGGATTATGCCACCGCGCTCCAGCAATGGCGGCTGCTGGCCCGGCGCGGCATTGCCGAGGCCGAGAACAATCTCGGCGTCATGTACCAGCGCGGGCGCGGTGTTCCGGCTGATCCCGTGCAAGCGGCAAATTGGTATCGCCGCGCCGCGGAAGCGGGCCACGCGAACGCCCAGACGAACCTGGGCGGCATGTACAGCAAAGGAGTGGGCGTTCCCCAGGACGATGCGGAGGCGGTGGCACTGTTTCGCCTGGCCGCCGAGCAGGGACAGCTCGACGCGCAGTACAATCTCGGGGTGAAATACGCCACCGGGAGCGGTGTCGCGAAGAACCCCAGGGAAGCGTTGTTCTGGTTCAGCCTCGCGGCGGAGCGGGGCGACCGGGACGCTCAGGTGCGCCGGCGCCTGCTTGCCGCGACCATGAGCGCCGAGGAGATTGACGAAGTCCAGAAGACCGTGCGTGCCTGGATGGCGCAGCGCCCAAACTAACGGCCCTCATCTCAAACGACAGATAAGAAAACGGCGGCCTGGCGGCCGCCGTTCCCCAAAAGAATCAATGCTTCGCCCAACCCTTCCTCGATGCCTTCTATTCGGTCCCTCGATGCCTTATCTCAACAGGACAACGCCTCTGACGGCCCGACTATTCCATTGCTCACCCGATTTCTCGATGGCGAGACCGCGTGCTACGGCGCAGCCTGGGCACGGTGAGGTCACACTGGAGGTATGGGAACAGCAGGCAAATCAGTTAGATCTTGTCCAAAAGCGCCGTCGTTAATGCACGCTCAAAGGGAGTTTCCCCTTATCGAAGAGGGAGCGCATCGCGGTCACATGTTCGGTGACGGCACGGTTATCGTCCAGGTGTCGCTCCAGGGTCCTGATTTGCGCCTCGGCGATCTCGACGCGGCGTGTCTCGCGGCGCCGCGCCGTTTGCTCATGGCGCCTTTCGAGCCGCAGCAGGATGTTGCACACGATGAGGGCGAAGACGGCGGCGCCGAGTACTACATTTAGAACCATCGGGCCCTCTCTTTCGTTCCTCCGCAAAAGCCCTGGTGAATGGTGCCTGGAGATTCGTCACGCCAGAATATGCCACCGGTCATATATTCCCTATGCAAAGGGAATATTTCTCTGTCGTGTATTCCAGAAATGATTAGCTCGAATGTAATCTTGCGTCTCCTCGAATGCCTCTAAATCAAACTCGATATAGCCGGGGTTGGCCTAAGCGCCGTCTCCGGCTTTCTTTCTTCGACGTATGCAAGCACGGAAACCGGAAAACACGACTTCGAAGAATGTGCAGCAGAAGTCATTGATAATGTTCACTATTAATCCCTTCCGAAGCCCTTTCCCTATGTCAAAAGGTATATCATTGATGAACAAGGGAATACTTCTAGTCTCCAAGATAATATGAAAGCGCTAAACCAGAGGGGTTGACCGTTTCTTTTGGCAGGTGGTCACAAATGATGAGATCTCGTCTAGCAACGTTAAGACGCGACGCAAGCGGCTCCGTGGCCGTCTATGTTGCGGCGGTCGGCACATTGCTCATCGGCATGGGAGTCATCGGGCTCGACGTTGGCCGGATGGCGGTCCTCCGCTCCCAGATGCAGAACGCCGCCGATGCGGCTGCGATGTCCGCGGCGGGGCAGCTCGACGGCCTGGACAAGGCCCGCGCGCGGGCCACCGACGTGGCGACCGACGGTCTGGTGAACGCGACCGGTCTTGCCAACGGAGTTGGCGAGTTCGTCATTCAAGACACCGAGTTTTTCAGGGAGATTGTTTCGACGGCTGTTCCTTCGACCAGCGACGCCGACGCCAATTTCGTGCGCGTGACCCTGGAACCCCGGGACATCGATCTCCATTTTCGGCCGGTGCTGAACCTGCTGACGGGTGGCTACGCAAGCTCGACGGCCACGCTGGCGGCGACGGCAACGGCCGGGGGCGCGCCTGTGATGTGCCACATACCGCCACTCATGATGTGCAATATGGACGAGGATCTGGGGCCCGGCTACGACCTGCTGGATCCGAGCCATAGAGGCAAGCAGGTCGTTATGAAGGAAGGGCCCGGCGGCGGCGCCTTCGCCCCCGGAAACTATGGCACCTTGTGCACGCCCGCGGGCGACTGCGGCGCCAGCGCCGTCGGCGATGCGCTCGCCAACCCCGACCCGCAGATGTGCTACACGGACGTCCTGACCACGGCCCCGGGCGTGAAAACCCAGGAAACGCGAAGAGGAATGAATGCCCGCATGGACACGGGCAAGTACAACCCGAAGAACCCGGCGCG
>JBHICL010000451.1:0-3194 GCA_046759605.1 Alphaproteobacteria bacterium
TCGGCTCGTTGGGCCCCGTGTTCGAGGGCTTCTTCCGCTAGAGCGCTATCCGACCAAATGGTTCATTTCGGTCGGATAGTGCTCTAGGCGCGGCCCGCGCGGGCGAGAGGCCGCCTACTCACCCTCCTCCGGAAAGGAGAAGGGCGAGACGCGGCGGTGATTCTCATCCACGTGCAAGCGGCGGTTGAGCGGCGGGAAGGCGCGCTGGTTGCAGTCCAAGCGGTCGCAGAGCCGGCAGTTGGGTCCGATCGGCGTGGCCGCCATGCCCTGCCCCAAATCGTAGCCGTCGGCGTAAACGAGGTCGCCCGCGTGCGACACCTCGCAACCCAGGCCGATGGTGAACTGGGGCTGCGCCAGATGGTGCCCCAGACCCTGACCCCTGACGGTCCGCGCGATGGTGAAATAGGTCGTGCCGTCCGGCATCTGCACGATCTGCCTCAGGATCTTGCCTGGACTGGAGAAAGCGTCATGCACGATCCATCGAGGGCAGGTCCCGCCAAAGCGCGCGAAGTGGAAGCCCCCGGCGCTGAACCGTTTCGAGATGTTGCCGGCGCTGTCCACGCGAATCAGGAAAAACGGCACGCCCCTCGCGCCCAGTCTTTGCAGGGTGGTGAGCCGATGGCACGTCTGCTCGAAGCTGGCGCCGAAGCGGTGCATCAGGATCTCGATGTCGTAGCGCACCGCCTTGGCGGCGTCGAGGAACCGGTCGTAGGGCATGAGGACGGCGGCGGCGAAGTAGTTGGCGAGCTCGACACGGCACAGCCGACGCGCCTCCTCGCCCGTGAACTGGGCGCGCTCCACGATTCCATTGAGAAGCTCGTCGTGGCTCAGCAAGGCGACCTGATAGGCAAGCTGAAAATTCCGGCTGGGGGCGGTGAGCATCTCGGACAGGTGAATCTCGCGGCTGTGCGGGTCGAACCGGCGCAGCGAATCGCCCATCAAGTCGATCGGCCGAACCTTGACCTCGACGCCTTGCACCTGCCGCAGATACCGGACCAGACACTGGCTTAGCTCCTGGCTCTCAAGCTCCGCGTCCTGCCACAACTGTTCCGCCGCGGTCTCGAGAACCGGAAAGTGGTTCGTCTCGCTTTGGATGAAGTCGCGGACCTCTTCGACGGGGAAGCGCATGGTTTCGAGGCTTTGCACCCGGTCCTGATCGGCCAAGCGTTCCGCCAGTTCGACGGCGTTGGCCACGGCCTCTCGATAGGCCCGGTAGAGCACGGAAACGGCGTGGCCGCCCCCCGGGCTGACGGCGGCCATGTCGCGAAGCTCCTGGGTCGTGACCCCCTGCGGGCCGAGCAGCGGATCGCTGAAGACCTCTTTGAGCACGGCGAAGGCCTGGGCCTCTTCGTCGGCGGCGAAGCTCTGTAGATCGATCGCGAAGCGTTGCGCCAGTTTCAGCAACACCTGAACGGTCACCGGCCGCTGGTTGCGCTCGATTAGATTGAGATAGCTGGTCGAGATTCCGATCTCCTCCGCCATTTGCGCCTGAGTCAGTCCGTGTTCTTTGCGCAGGCGGCGGAGCTTGTGCCCAACCATCAGCTTCTTCTCGCTCATTTGGCCCTCACCGGCGCTTCTAAATTCACAAAGTTTACAAAAAGCCATTCGCGTGAACGAATTATTTTGCAGAATATCAACTTTTTTTTCAATCGCTTATTGATAAACCAGCGAGTTCGTCATACAAGTACGAACATCGTCAGTGTTATGTTTTTGCGTCAACGCAGCATAATAAGATATTTTATTACATAAGTCTATGATTTAACGCAATATTTTTTTCTCTCGGATTCGACTTTACAAACCATGAGGACATCAGGGAGGACATCAGGGATGACCGCGCAGGCGAAACATAGACACGAGAACATCCCAGTTTCCGCCGCGGGGGTGACGATTCACGGTCCCCTCGAGGACGGATATGACGAGATCCTGACGCCCGACGCACTTGCCTTCGTGGCCAAGCTCGAGCGCCGGTTCGGGGCCGAACGGCGGAAACTCCTCGCCCGCCGCCTCGAGGTCCAGGCGCGGCTCGATGCGGGCGAGAAGTGCGACTTCCTGCCCGAGACCAGGGAGATCCGCGAGGGCGACTGGACCGTCGCGCCCGCCCCGGACGATGCCCTCGACCGGCGGGTCGAGATCACCGGGCCCACCGACCGCAAGATGATCATCAACGCGCTCAATTGCGGCGCCAACGTGTTCATGGCCGATTTCGAGGACGCCAACACCCCCACCTGGGATAATTTGATTGCGGGCCAGATCAACCTTCGCGACGCCATCAGCGGCGATATCGAGTACACCGATCCTTCGACCGGCAAGCATTACGAGCTCAACGACAAGCTGGCGACGCTGTTCGTCCGTCCGCGCGGCTGGCACATGCCCGAGAAGCACGTGCTTCTGGAAGGCGAAGCGGTCTCAGGCGCGCTGTTCGACTTCGGACTGTTCTTCTTCCACAACGCCCGCCGGCTCATCGACAAGGGCACCCGCCCGTATTTCTACCTGCCCAAGCTCGAAAACCACTTGGAAGCCCGCCTGTGGAACGACGTCTTCAACGTCGCCGAGGACGAGCTCGGCGTCCCGCGCGGCACCATCAGGGCCACGGTGCTGATCGAGACCATCCTCTCGGCCTTCGAGATGGACGAGATCCTTTATGAGCTGCGCGAGCACTCGGCGGGGCTCAACTGCGGGCGTTGGGATTACATCTTCAGCTTCATCAAGAAGTTCCGGAACGATCCCGCCTTCGTGCTGCCCGACCGCGGCGAGGTCACCATGACCCGCCATTTCCTGCGCTCCTACTGCCTCCTGCTGATCAAGACCTGTCATAGGCGCAACGCCCACGCCATGGGCGGCATGGCGGCGCAGATCCCGGTGCGCGGCGACGCCGCCGCCAACGCCCAAGCCATGGCCAAGGTGCGCGCCGACAAGGAGCGCGAGGTCGGCGACGGCCACGACGGCACCTGGGTCGCCCATCCCGGGCTGGTGGCCGTGGCCAAGGAGGTTTTCGACGCCCACATGAAGGGCCCCAACCAGATCGAGAACAGGCGCGAGGACGTGACCGTGACCGCGGCCGACCTCCTCGAGGTGCCGAAAGGCGAGATCACCGAGGCGGGCCTGCGCCAGAACCTCAACGTGGGCATCCTCTATACCGAGGCGTGGCTGCGCGGCACCGGCTGCGTGCCGCTTTACAACCTGATGGAGGACGC
>JBHICL010000452.1:0-3194 GCA_046759605.1 Alphaproteobacteria bacterium
TATAGCGCGAAGATCGCGAGCAGGATCAGGGCGATCGCGCACCCGAGCGTGCAGAACGTCAGAAGCTTGACGAAGCCGCTCCAGGTGGACTGGCGGGACTTCGCGATACCTTCATCGGCGGCCGTCGCGCCGGCATCCTCGTCCACGTCCATTGCTGAAACCCCTCCCTTGCTCGGCGACAGCGTTATAGAGCGGCGGCACGCGCCATGGAAGCCCATTGTCGATCAGCCGGGCGCCAGCCCTTCAGGCGGGCTCATCAACACTCCCGTTGCCGGCTCGCAGTCGGCGTGGACGACCCGCCCGGCGAGCCAGGCCACCTTTCCTTCCGCGATAAGGCGCACGGCCCAGGGGTAGCAGCGATGCTCCGCCTCGAGGATCCGCGCGGCCAGTTCATCGGCGCCGTCATCGGGGTGAACCGGCACCGCGGCCTGAACGATGGGCGGACCGGCGTCCATCTCCGCGGTGACGAAGTGGACGGTGCAGCCACTGATCCGCACGCCGGCGGCCACGGCCTGGTCCTGGGCTTCCAACCCCTTGAAGGCCGGCAGAAGCGAGGGGTGGATGTTGATCGCGCGACCCTCCCACGCCGCGACGAACGACGGCGAAAGGAGCCGCATGAACCCGGCAAGGCAGACGAGCTCGACGCGAGCCGCCTCAAGCTCTTGTGTAAGCGCGTGCTCGAAGGCGTTCCGGGACTCGAAGCGTCTGTCGTCGAGGGTCACGGCCGGGACATCCGCCTTCGCCGCGCGTTCGAGACCCGGCGCCCCCGGCCGGTTCGAGACGACGACGGCGATCTCGGCGGGGTAGTCGGGCGCCGCGCAGGCGTCGATGAGGGCCTGAAGGTTCGTGCCCCGCCCCGAGATCAGGACGCCGAGCCTCAGACCCGCCATGCCTCGTCCATCCCCCTAAGGACCACCGGCGCCTCGGCGGAATCCCGCGCCGCGATCGTGCCGATCTCATGCACGACCTCGCCCCCCTCTCTCAGTACTTCGGACAGGCGCTCACGGTCCCGCGGCGCCACTATGGCGGTCATGCCGATGCCGCAGTTGAAGGTTCGCGCCAGCTCGTCCGGCGCGACTCCCTCGCCGGCAAGCCAGCGAAAGACCGGCGGCAACGGCCACGCTCCCGCATCGAGCACCGCGGCCGTGCCCGGCGGCAGGACCCGCGCCATGTTATCGGTCAGGCCGCCCCCGGTGATGTGGGCGAACGCCTTGACGCCGCCGGCGCGGGCGGCGGCGAGGCAGGCCGGGACATAGATCCTGGTGGGCGTCAACAGGACCTCGCCCAGGGTCGATTGCGGCTCGAAAGGCGCGGGGTCCGACAACCCACGCCCGGCGACCACGCGTCGGACCAGGGAGAAGCCGTTGCTGTGCAATCCCGAGGAGGCGATGCCGAGCACCACGTCGCCGGGTTGGACCGGCGTCTCGCGCGCCGGCAGGATCCCGTGGCGTTCCACCGCGCCCACGGCAAAGCCGGCCAGGTCGTAGTCCCTGTCGCCGTAGAGGCCCGGCATCTCGGCGGTCTCCCCGCCGACGAGCGCGCATCCCGCCGCGCGGCAGCCCGCGGCAATGCCGCGGAGGATCGACTCCGCGACATCCGGGTCCAGCTTTCCGGTTGCCAGGTAGTCGAGGAAGAACAGCGGCTCCGCACCCTGGACCACGACGTCGTTCACGCACATGGCGACGAGGTCGACTCCGATGCCCTCGTGGCGATCGAGCTCGATGGCCAGCTTGAGCTTGGTTCCGACGCCGTCGGTCGCGGCCACGAGGATCGGATCGCTGAACCCGGTGGCGCGGATGTCGAACAGAGCCGCAAAACCGCCGAGTTCCGTGACGACGCCCGGTCGCCTGGTCGTCGCCGCCAGCGGACCTATGCGCCTGACGAAAGCACCGCCGGCGTCGATATCGACGCCGGACTCCTTGTAGGTGGTGGAGATGAGACCTCCCTGGCCCTGCTCGAAGGACTCCGCGAGGTGAACGATTGGCGCCACGTTAGCCTAGTTTCCGAGGGGCAACAATGCGCCCCGGCTCGATCGCGTCGTCGCGCGCTGCCCAGATACGTGCCACGCAAGCCTCCATCGGGCTAGCCGCGGAAGCGCGTCCCGGAAGCTAGCGAGCCGGCCTGAGGAGTGCGGTTCTCTTTGCCTTGGGCTGCGATTCGAGGCGTTTGACGATGCCGTCGATCTGTTTCTTTTTCTCGGAGAGAAGTAGCTCCGCCCGAGCCACGAGACGGCTGATGTTCTCCGCCGAAACGTCGTCGAAATCGTCGCTGGGCGGGGGAATGCTCTGACCGGGGCGGTTCTTCAGGTCGGTCTGCACTCTTTCGAAGTCGCTATCCAACAATAGTCGGAGGTGATAGTTCGTGACGTCGGACATGCCGTCGAAGACGACATCGATGAGCGGCCTGAGCCATTCCACGACGCCCCAATCCTCGGCATCCTCGCACCGGATGCTCCGCTCCAGCTTTCCGGTCCCCAGCGATACGAGGTAGATATCGTGCGAGCCGTGATAAATCCGGCGGGCGGCCGAATACCCGCACATCGCCGGATTGTTCGCGAAGACGCCGCCATCCACGAGGCAGGTCTCTCGCCCGGATCCGGCGACCGCTGACACGGGCTCGAAGAAAGCGGGCACCGCCGAGGTCGCCACGGCCACGTCGACCAGCCGAAAGTCCCTGTCCTTGGCGGTTTCCCGGGGGTCGCTGAACTCCGGAATGACGTCTCGCGTCTCGCCGCGCGCGCGCCAGGACTTGAAGAAATGCGGTGTCCTTTCTTCGATATCGTAAGTCGTGACGATCAGATCGGTGCCGACGTCCGACAGCCGGGCCGCCCCCACCACATCCTCCACCTCATCGCGGAGAAAGCGCGAGTCGTACTTCTCGCCGAGCAGACCGCCGACGGATTCCAGACGCTTCCAGAGGGATCGCCGGAAGATCCGCTGGCCCCGGTTCTCGTACAGGCCGCGAAGTCGAGAAGCCGACGCGAAAGGCTTGCCTTGCTTGTTGGCCGAGAGCGCCGTGGCCAGTATCCCGCCGGTCGACGTTCCCGCGATCATATGGAAGAAGTCGCTGATCGGCCGGTTTGTTTCGGCTTCGATATGCTCGAGCACGACGGCCGGAATCAGGCCCCGGATGCCGCCGCCGTCGATCGCCAGGATTCTTATCTCCGCCATGTTGTGCCTCGTCTGTTCAGCGCC
>JBHICL010000453.1:0-3191 GCA_046759605.1 Alphaproteobacteria bacterium
TTGAGCCGGCGCTCGGGCTCGGAGATCCCGACCATGACCAAGAGCTCTATGGCGCGGTCCATCGCCTGCTTCCTCGTGAGCCCGAGGTGACGCTGCATGGCCTCGGTGACCTGGACCCCGATGTTGAGCACGGGGTTGAGCGAGGTCATCGGCTCCTGGAACACCATGGCGATCTCGCGTCCACGCACGAGACGGATTTCGTCCTCGGCCAAGCCGAGCAGGTCCCGCCCCTCGAAGCGGATGCTGCCGTCCGCGACGCGCCCGGGCGGGCTTGGCACGAGGCCGAGGATGGCCAGGGCGCTTACCGACTTGCCGCAGCCGGACTCGCCGACCACGGCGACCGTCTCGCCGGTGTCCACCGCGTACGAGATGCCGTTCACGGCCTGGATGGGACCCATGGGGACCTGGAAGTCCACCCACAGGTTCTCGATCTCGAGCAGCTTTGGCAAAGGTCTTTGCGCGCCTACCGTGTCAATGGCCCATTCCGGGCCGACGACGCGACGGTAGGACCGGGTGTGCGAGCATGTCAATCTGGGCGGGCTCGCGCCAATACTCCTTCCTCCGCTATGCTCGATCCTGAGGAGTCCCGATGAATTTCACCACGCGTCCGGAGATCCGCGGCACATTCGGCGTGGTCACGTCGACGCACTGGCTGGCGTCGATGGCCGGCATGGCGATGCTCGAGCGGGGCGGTAACGCCTTCGACGCGGCTGTCGCCACCGCCTTTGCCTTGCAGGTGGTGGAGCCCCACCTGAACGGCCCGGGCGGCGACGTGACGCTCTTGTTCCACAGCGCCCGCGACCCCCGGCCCCAGGTGCTGTGCGGTCAGGGGCCGGCGCCGGCCGGCGCGACCATCGAGCACTACCGGTCCCACGGCCTCGAGCTCGTGCCCGGAACGGGCCTCCTCGCGGCGGTGGTGCCCGGCGCCTTCGGCGCCTGGATGACGTTGTTGCGCGACCACGGCACGATGCGGCTGGCCGACGTTATGGAGCCAGCGCTCGGCTACGCGTCGCGAGGCTACCCGTTGTTGCCGAGGATCGCCGAGGTCATCGGGGGCATCCAGGAGCTGTTCGAGACCGAATGGCCGAGCTCCGCCGCCGTCTACCTTCCCCAGGGACGGCCGCCGGCGCCGAACGAGCTGTTCGCCAACGCCGATTTGGCTCGGACGTACCGCCGCATCGTCACCGAGGCGGAAGCGGCCACTCCCGACCGCGACGCACAGATAGAGGCCGCCCGCCAGGCGTTCTACGAGGGCTTCGTGGCCGAGGCCATCGACCGGTTCTGCGCCGGTCGGCCGGTTATGGACAGCTCGGGGAGACGGCACAAGGGCGTGCTCGCCGGGGACGACCTGGCGCGTTGGACGCCGAGCTACGAAGCGCCGGTCGCGCTGGACTATGAGGGCTACAGGGTCTGCAAGGCGGGCCCCTGGTCCCAGGGTCCGGTCTTCCTGCAGCAGCTCGCGCTTCTGGCGGGTTTCGATCTGGGCGCCATGGATACGGTGGATGCCCGGTTCGTCCACACCGTGACCGAGTGCGCGAAGCTCGCTTTCGCCGACCGCGAAGCCTATTACGGCGACCCCGATTTCGCGGACGTGCCGCTGGGAACGCTGCTCGAGGCGGGCTACACCGAGCGACGGCGCCGCCTGGTGGCCGAGGCCGCGTCGCTTGAGCTACGGCCAGGTGAGATCGAAGGCTACGCGGGCGCGATCCCGGGATTGAAGGAGGCGGTTCCCATCTCCGAAAGCGCCCTGGCCGGGACGGGGGAGCCGACCATGGGGCGCCGGGGCGCGGCGACCGGCGACACTTGCCACCTGGACGTTTGCGACCGCTTCGGCAACGTCGTCTCGGCCACGCCCAGCGGTGGCTGGCTGCATAGCTCACCCATCATTCCCGAGCTCGGTTTCTGCCTGAGCACGCGCGCGCAGATGTTCTGGCTCGAACCCGGGCATCCGGCCTCGCTGGAGCCGGGCAAGCGGCCGCGGACGACCCTCAGTCCCACGCTGGCCTATCGCGATGGCGAAGCAGCGCTGGCGTTCGGCACGCCGGGCGGCGACTATCAGGACCAGTGGTCCGTCGTCCTGTTCCTGCGCCTCGTCCACCACGGTATGAACCTGCAGGAGGGCATCGACGCGCCGCTCTTTCACATGGAACACTTCCCATCCTCTTTCTTCCCGCGCACGCTCACCCTGGGCAGCCTCACGCTCGAATCCCGCTTTTCGGAGGAAACGGTCGCGGAGCTCATGGACC
Organism: Alphaproteobacteria bacterium; assembly: GCA_046759605.1. GTDB lineage: Bacteria > Pseudomonadota > Alphaproteobacteria > UBA6615 > UBA6615 > JBHICL01. The sequence continues at coordinate 2,247 of JBHICL010000453.1, forward strand.
GTGGCCATCGGGTCGACGTCGCGGCCGCCTGGTCGGTGGGGAGACTGTGCGCCGTGGGACGGGACGGGGACGTGTTGAAGGCGGCGGCCACGCCGCGCCTCATGCAGGCCTACGCCGTCGGGCGTTGAGGGAGGACGCGCGTGACCTTTTCCGTCGTCGCTTGGGACGGCAGAACAGGAATGGCGGGTGTCGGCGTCGCCAGCAGGTTCTTCGCCGCGGGGGCCTACGTCATCCATGCCCGGAGCGGCGCCGGCGCCATCGCAAGCCAGGCCAAGGCCAATCCCTTCCTCGGTATCGACGGCCTCGAGGGGCTCGCCGGGGGCGAGGACCCCGAGGCATTGTTGAAGGCGCTTTTGCCTGGCGACGAGGGCCGGAACCGGCGCCAGTGCCACATGGTCGACACCCGAGGACACACCGCCGCCTGGACCGGGCCCGAGTGCGTGGAGTGGGCCGGGCACCGGACGTTCGACGGCTTCTCGGTCGCCGGCAACATGCTGGTGGGGCCCCAGGTCCTGGACGCCATGGCGGAGGCCTATGAGGCGGCGGCGGAAGACCACCTCGGTGGGCGGATTCTTGCGGTCCTGGAAGCGGGGGACGCCGCCGGCGGCGACAAGCGCGGCCGTCAGGCCGCCGCGATCTACGTGGTCGCCGATCAGCCGTACGCCGAGCTGGACATCCGGGTCGACGATCACACCGATCCCTTTCGAGAGCTCCGCCGCCTCTACGAGATCTCCCGTGACGACCATATGCTCTCGTTCCGCGCCGAGATGCCCAGGCGATAGGTGTCGCGAGCTCTTGCTTGTTCCGGCTGTGCTAGACTGCGGAACCCATTGGTTCCGTCAGATACGCGTGCCGTCGGTTGGAACCCACGAGGGAGGAAGCGATGAAACCCGAGACGATTCAGGAAACCACGAGCCTGTGGAAGAGCGAACCCGAGAAAGCGCA
>JBHICL010000454.1:0-3189 GCA_046759605.1 Alphaproteobacteria bacterium
CTCCGGCTTCCACGCCTCCGCTCCCTTCGGCGGTCGATTTGCACGCGTTCGACCTCATCGGGATCGATCCCGAGCGCGATGAGCTGGTTTTCGACAAATTCGCTGTAATCGAATAGATCGATTGCATGAACGGGCTTATTCACAAGTACGAATACAGCCACGACCACTGATATTACTGCGATCCTCATGGTAACATCTCCCGAGTTTGTTTGATAATCAAGCAGGCGCCAGGAATTCACGAAGATGCACCTTGAAGCCCGCCGCGTCCGCTCCCATATGCCCGACTGGTCGGCCACAAGCGAGGGGCTCTAAGGTGTCGGTCGCAAGCCATGCCATCGAGTATAAGGGACAGTATGTCGGTCATGCATTGACCCTGGGAGAACGCTATCAATTTCACACGACGCGGGACGGTTTAAGGGACCTGAACGAACGGTGTTTTCTCACCCTGGCCGAGCTCCAACGCATCGTCTCTCAAAGACTATCCGGAGCCGACACGAGGAAGGAAGCCGCCTAGATACGGGTAGTTTCCCGGTTTTTCCCCTCGTCGGGCTGTCCGGCGGAAAGACCTCAACACAAGGCATTCCGTCACTGCGGTGACATCGACCACCGCCGTGCTAGACTTGCGCGGATCCTGCGGACTGAGCTTCCCGTGAAAAATCCGAGGCGCTGCGACATCGTGTCCGTCACTTTCGAGGTGAGAGTCTCGACGATTGGAGGCACACTGTACGAAGCCTGCGACTCGTTGCGACTGTGCTGAGAACCTCGCATGCGGGAGGCCCGTCCATGACGATGCCACTCACGCAAGCGCCGTTGACCACGGGCGATCCGATGCCGGACATCCCCCTGCCAAACCAGGCCGGCGGGTTGGTTTCGCTGTACCAGCAGAAGGTCGCCGGAGATCCCGTGGTGCTCCTGCTCTGTGCCGCGGCGAACGATCCGACGAGCCTCGGACAATTGCAACGTTTGTCGGCACTCGCGTCTGATTTTCAGAGCACCGGAACACATATCTTCGCCGTTACCACCGACAGCCCAGTGGCGAACGACAGCCTCGTCAGGGCGCACGGATTGGACTTCGAAGTGCTATCGGATCCGGCGGGTTTGTTGTTCCGCTCCTTCGCCATGGGTCCCGCGAGCCCGTCGAGGACGGTGGTGCTGGGTCCGGACCTGCGGGTTGGGCGTGTGATCGATGGCTTGTCGCAGCCGGACGAGGCCCTCGAGCACTGCAAGACGGCCTATCCGCCTGCCGCCGAGCCGGAGGTGGTTACGGCCCACGCGCCGGTCCTTTGTATCGACGATGTCTTTCCGCCCGAATTTTGCGACGATCTGATCGGCGTTTGGGAACGAGGCGACAAGCGGGCCGATGTGGTGGGACGCCGGGGCCAGGCGGTCGTCGGGACGACGACCAAGAAGCGCACCGATCACCACATACTCGACCCCGACGTGATTCAGCGGGTCTCGTTCTACATCGGCCGCCGCGTCCTTCCGGAGATGGCAAAGGCGTTTCAGTTTCGAGTTCTGAGAACCGAGACCCTGCGTGTCGGTTGCTACGACGCGGTTGACGGAGGAGGGTATTTCCGACGGCACCGCGACACCGGGAAGCCCAACACCGAGCACCGCCGCTATGCCATGAGCCTCAATCTGAACACCGGCGACTACGAGGGAGGCTACATACGATTCCCGGAATACGGTCCGCTGCTCTACGAGCCGAGGCGGGGCGGCGCCGTTGTCTTTTCCTGTTCCCTGCTGCACGAGGCGCTGCCCGTGACTGCCGGACGGCGGTTCGCGCTGTTCACCTTCTTCTCCGGCGAGCAGATGCCCGAGGGTTGGCCCTGGCAATCCCTCGGCAGCCTCACCGGGCGGCCGGGGGCTCCGGGCATCCAGGTCCACGGCGCCGGCAACTGAGAGCGCGGCCGGCTGTGAGACAGATCGTCATTGCCCTTCTCGCGCTCGTCGTCGGGGCGTGTGAGTCCGTGAACGCGCCCCGCGTCAATTACGATCGGGCGACCGATTTCAGCCGCTATCGTAGCTACAGCTGGGGCAATACCTACGCCGAGCCGGCTCCCGGCAGCGAGGGCGGCATCAGCTCCGCAACCATGCAGCAGGTCCGCGCCGCCATCGATCGAACGCTTGCAGCCAAGGGGTTTGCGCTCGCGGGGGGCGGCGATTTCGTCGTCGAGTTCACGGTTACCAGGCGAGAGCAGACCGAACTGAGAGCCGGCCGCTTCACGGAGGGGTTCCGCGACGATTCGCAGCTCATATATCGGGACGACCCGATCGGCGGGAGGAGGTTCGTTCTCGCGACCCTGATCATCGAGATCTTCGACGCGGAGACGTCACGATCCGTCTGGCGTGGGTCGCAGAGCATCGAGGCGCAGGGCATCGTGCGAGAGGTGGTCAATATCACGGTTCGAAACGTCCTCGCCCGGTTTCCGCCCCCAGCGTCTTGAGGCCGCGGGAAGCGACCCTGGCGACGAGCGGCCGGCGTTCAGATACCCCGCTCCAGCTCCGTCGCGCTGCCCGTGCCACCACGGCGGCCGCGTGCCAGGAACCGCGTCGACCGTCCATCGCGGCTGAACAGGAAACCGCGCACGAATCGATCGTTCTCGCAGTAGCCCTCGAAGCGAGTCCCGGTCTTGAAGTGGAAGGTGCACGGTCCTTCCCAGACCGGCAGCCCCTCGCTCACGCGGCCCCGGACGCCACCCTCATAGCGGCCGCCTGGGTACGCGATCACGGCGTGCCGATCATCGATGTAGGTCACGACTCTCCCATCGCCGTGGGCTGGCGGCGCCCAAGTCGCAAGAACAAAACCCAACGACGACAACACGATGGTCCTCAGGCGCTCGAATCTCATCCTACCGTTCCTCCGGCTTGGGCCGTCACCGCTCCTCGGGTGCCGATGCCGCGCTTTGGCCGTCCAGGGTCAACGTAGCCGCCGGCCGCAAGGCGGCCGTGAGCCGAGCGCCATGGGAGCGTGAATAATGCGTGAGACCCGCCCGTTGCCGTTGGTGGGGGCGTCGGGTCGCGGTATGCTTTGAATGTGAGGGGTATGGAGGTGGACGATCCCGTACCAGGCCTGAGGCTTACTCTCTTCGGTGGATTCGAGGCTTCTGTCGGCGCGGGACCGCCCGTGACCGTCGCCAACAGGAAGGCCAGGGCGCTGCTCGCCTACCTGGCGGTCAATGCCGGACA
>JBHICL010000455.1:0-3181 GCA_046759605.1 Alphaproteobacteria bacterium
ATATAGTCCCGGATGTGCTCCGGGATGGCGAAGCTGCGGCGGGACATGGCGTTTCCGATGCTCCAGGGGATCGCTGAACCCTCAGGGGAATAACGCGCTGATCTCGGCCTTGGCAAGGATACCGGCGCCGTATTTCTGCTCGAATTCCTCGCGTGTCATCGGCCCCTCGGGGCTGTCGAGGCGTTCGTTCAACGCATAGACCGCCGTGAAGTACCTGTGCCGGCTGGGTGGGCACGGTCCGTTGTACCGCTTTCGCCTGAAATCGTTGCTGGCCACCGTGCCGCCCGTCACGTCCTTGCCTTCGGCGACCGTGGTGGTCGTTGCCGGAATGTTGAACACGTTCCAGTGCACGAACGTGTGGCCCACGACGGACCTGGCGTCCGGATCGTCGAGGATGAGGGCGAAAGCCTGGGTTCCCGGTGGGGGGTTACGCCACTCGAGCGCGATGGAAACGTCCTTTCCGCGGCAGGTGTACTTCTTGTCGAATGTGCCGCCCTCGGCGATGGAGGTCGACGAAACCGCGAACTCCTGGGCATCCGCCGCGCTGCCCCCGGCGCCGAGGGTCGTGAGGACGATCGCCGCAAGCGAGATCGGCACGACGTCCATGACTCTCCGTTTTTCCCCTCGCATGAGTCCGACCCTTCTTTCGATGCGCTCGCGTATAATATCCCGGTATGCCCCGGTGACAGTAGGGCTCACATGAGACTCGCCGCACTCTTGCATGAACGTGAGCGTTTGGGCGAGCCCGTCCGCGTCGGTCTCGTTGGAGCCGGCAAGTTCGGGACGATGTACCTGGCGCAAGCCAGGCGGACCCCGGGCGTGCATGTGCTGGGCGTCGCCGACTTGTCGCGCAAGCGCGCGCGGGATGCGCTCACTTGTGCGGGGTGGGCGCCGGACCGGTGCAAGGCGTCGTCGTTCCGCGAGGCGCTCGATGCGGGCACGACCCACGTGACCGACGAGGCCGAACGCCTCATCGCCGCCCCGGGGCTCGAAGTGGTGATCGACGCGACAGGCAGCCCCGGCGCGGCCATACGGCACGCGCTTCTTGCCGCGGAGCACCGGCGTCACATGGTGATGGCGACCGTCGAGGCGGATGCGCTCGCGGGACCGCTGCTCGCCCTGCGGGCGGCCGAGGCCGGGACCATCTACTCCCTCGCCTACGGCGATCAGCCGGCGCTCGTCTGCGAGCTGGTGGACTGGGCGCGGACCTCCGGATTCCCGGTCGTGTGCGCCGGCAAGGGAACGAAGTACCTTCCCGGCTACCACGCCTCGACGCCGGACACGGTCTGGGGGCACTATGGCCTTAGCCCGGCGCGGGCGGCGGCGGGTGGTCTCAATCCCCGCATGTTCAACTCGTTCCTCGACGGCACCAAGTCCGCGATCGAAATGGCCGCGGTTGCGAACGCCACGGGCCTCGCGCCTCCGGAAGACGGTCTTTGTTTTCCTCCCGCCGGCGCGGGAGAGCTGGCGGAGAGGCTGTGTCCGCGCGACGCCGGTGGGGTCCTCGAGACCGCGGGCATGGTCGAGGTGGTGTCCAGCCTCGAGCGGGATGGACGACCGGTCGCCGACGATCTCAGATGGGGCGTGTTCGTCACCTTCGAGGCCGGATCCGACTACGTCGCCGATTGCTTCTCGGAGTACGGCCTCGGAACCGATCGCTCCGGCCGCTATGCCTGCCTCTATCGCCCGTTCCACCTCATCGGTCTGGAGCTCGGTGTCTCGGTCGCGAGCGTCGCCGTGCGTGGCGAGGCCACCGGGGCGCCCGAGGCGTGGCGCGCGGACGTGGTCGCCGTGGCCAAGCGAGACCTGCGCTCCGGCGAGCAGCTCGATGGCGAAGGCGGCTTCATGGTCTGGGGCAAGCTGCTTCCCGCCCAGCGAGCGCGCGAAGGGGGTTGGCTGCCCATCGGTCTCGCGCATGGCGTCACGATGACGAGGGCCGTCAAAGCCGGAGAGCTCGTCCGTTGGAGCGATGTCATGATCGACGAAGGCGATGACACCGTCGCGATCCGCCTGCGCATGGAGGAGATGTTCGGCCGCGCGCCGGACCCCGCGCGGGCTCTGGGCTAGCCGGACCTCGCCGGAGCGACCGCGTTCACGGACAGGGAACGGCGTGCTGCTTCAACGCCACCGACGCGATGCCGGCGGCGAGGTCAATGTTTTCCTGCTCCGCGCGGGCGAGCGCCTGCCTGTAGAACCGTGGTGTGCGCAGGGCTTCCAGGTCGAAGCAGAGCGCTGGCTTCAGCAGACGCATTCCCGCCAGCACGCCGGCTGCATATTCGTGGCATTCCATCGGCGGCGGGTAGAGGAAATCGGTGCAGGCTTCGTGCCATCCCTCGAGGCGGTGGTTGTTCAGCTCGGCACCGGCTTCGTTGGGTACCAGCAGGGCCAGACCAAAGGCCAGGGCGGCGGCTGCGTGTTTCATTGCGCTTTCTCCGCTCGAAGTATTCCCGTACCCGCCTCCGTATACGTCGTTTTGGATTTGCCCCGCATCGTGACAGAGGCACCCTGTCGAGTGGTTAACGTCGCCGGTCTTGGATTGCCGGCGGCCGAGTCAGAATCGAACTGATGTGTTGCGTGGTTTGATGATGGAAGCCAACATAGGGAGGGGCTCCGAGAACACGGGACCGTCCTGAACGGGAATAGGCGCGATGCGTCCCTCGGCGATTTGCTTCGGTATGGGTTTTGCCCTCTGGATCCTCGGTTCCGCGGCGACGCTTGCTGAACCGCGGTGTCTGTGCCGTTACGCGGCGCAGTATTATGACCAGGGCGAATGCGTCTGCATGACGACGGCGACAGGGCACCGCCTCGCGTGCTGCGGGCGCGTCCTCAACAATTCGTCCTGGAACTTTGTCGCCGATGGCTGTGTCGTCGCGCGGAACGCGACGATGGAAGCCCAGTACTCCTTGGCGCTGCATACGGGACGGCACCGCGTGCCCTTGGCGGGGCCGGTGATACAGCAAGCGAGACTATCGGAGCATCCTCCTATCGACTGACGTCTCCCGCGCTGTCGAGGGCGCCGTACGGCCTATCTGCCGGTTTGGCGCTTGACACGGTTTCCCTGGAACCGCAGAACTTCATGCGTCGGGGCGTAGCTCAGCCTGGTAGAGCACCTGCTTTGGGAGCAGGGGGCCGCTGGTTCAAATCCGGCCGCCCCGACCATACTCGACCCGATGACACACGA
>JBHICL010000456.1:0-3179 GCA_046759605.1 Alphaproteobacteria bacterium
CAGCAACATCGTGAGCGCGTCGCTCATCGCCGTGGTGAGCGCGCTGAACCGCCGCTGAGTCGGAGTGCGGGCGTCGCGCGCGGCGCCCGCTCCCGGCGGACCACCCCTGCCGGAACACTTTTCGGAACCATAGGCTATCGGCGAGCCCCTTGGGTCCGGAAGTCGAGCTCCTGGATCAACTGGGCTTCACGAACGACCCTCACTCTGGCCTCTCGGCATACATCTGGAAGGCGCCGGTTGGCTCTGCTGCTGGACGGTCTAGACGCTTCACGCGTAACAACCGCTCCCCGATGATGCTTCGCGTACGCAACCAGGAAGGGGTCACTGCCGATTGTCTCAAGCTCATCTTCGGTCAGATCGTCGCCGTAAAGCGCAAGGATTTCCGGCACCAGCACCAGGGCATTCGGGTCCTCTATGCGCAGTATTTCCTTGTTCGACGATAACCAATCCTTGAGCGGGTCTTCCCGCCGCACGATTTCCTCGTAGATCGGTAAAGGAATCTTGATCTTGCCGGCACGACCATTTTGGACGAGCCAGTCCCAGAACTCAGGTACGCGGTCGATCTGGAAATGTTCGTTCTTGGCGCGGATCAGAAAATCCGCGTCGAGGAAATAAATCACGCAACCGCCTCACGCAACCTATCGATGGTGTTTGGCGAGGCATTAAGCATTCTGGATGCACGGGTGTAGGTGATCTCCCCGCTATCGATCCCCCTCAAGACGGTCTGGATAAGCGCGTTCCCCAACTCACGCCTTTTTACAACGTACTGCGGCGGACCCTGCTTAACCTTTTCGCTCTGATGTCGTCGGCGTGCTTCCCATTCGCGTCGGTATTGGTGGTAAAGTCGCCACCAATCCTCCTCTTGGATATGCCGCAGCTTCCAAAGCTTCCAAGCTGTGGCAGTGCGGCTCACATTAAACCGATCGGCGACGGCTCGCACAGCCATCGCGATATCCTCGCCACGGTCCTGTTCCCAAGCTTCTTCTACAAGCTCAGTCGGCAAAAGGAATTCGGACGCTACGGTATTGCAAAACCTTTCAATATCAGCATCGGCCTCTTTGTCGCTGGTGGCCGTCGCATTACTGATTCCGCTCGCTCCAAGCCAGACATGAGCAAGTTCATGCATCAGCGTGAATGTGTGCGCGGACTTCGCGTCGTGCCGATTGATAACGACGACTGGTGCGACTCTGTCGGTAAGAGCGAATCCACGAAACTCATCCAACGAAATATCGCTGTGATGACTTCCGAGATTGCCCAAAAGCAACACGTAGACACCAGCCTGCTCGGCACGCTTTCGGAGTTCCTGGAAGAGCACGTCCCTGTCGCTCAAGCCGACCTGGAGCTCGAAGGGAGCATTAAGATTCACCCGCATATCCTCGATGAGCGGGCTAACGTCGTCGCTTATCTGAAAGCTGCCCACGAACTGAACTTCCGGCACCGCTCCGTCGGGCTCCGTGAGAAAATCGATAAGCTCGAGCTGTGTTGCCCTGACTCGGCGCACCAGCGTGGCGAGATTGAGAGACAACCTGCCACGTGGAACGTCAGCAAGAGTTCTAAAATCCGGAAGATCGGGCCCAGCCGCGGGCGGCTTGTCTAGGTAGAAGGTAATAATGGGACGCCGGTAAACCCGCGCGAGAGATGTTAGCTGCGTCCAGGTGGGCTCGCCGTCGCCCTTCTCCCAGGCTTCCAGTCGCTCCGCCGCAGTGTCGTGTTTGGTATTGCTCAAACCGGCTTTTTCTGCAGCCTCTGCGATCTCGAAGCCAGCATCCTTCCGCGCCCAGCCTAGGATCGTATGGTTGATATGAGCGCCCTTTCTCGTCACAGTTACGTACATTTCCCTTTTATCCAATCCTGCTCGGGAACTTAACAAGAAACGCTATACTTCGCGACCGAGCATCACGATTGAGTACTCGAACGCGACCAACCAATCAACTTCTCCCCCTTATCCCGGTGCTTCGTTGGCGCGATGGACGCACTCGAGCAGCCCGGCCATGGCCTCGCCGCTCTCGTCGAGGGGAAACCGGAGGCGGGTTCCGAACGCGCCGACCGTGAGAACCGCGCCGCGCTGGAGCGCCTCGAACGTCTCCCACGCGACGCCGAGGTCCAGGACCAGCTCCGTCTCCCGCGACGACACCGCGGCGACGTCTTCGATCGGCCGGCCGTCCACGGCGACCTCCACCGGATAGGCCCCGCCGCCCCCCAGCCGCCAGCGGTCGTTCCGCAGCACGAGCTCCAGCCGGAACGCGCGGCTGAGGCCGATGGCCACCAGAATGCCCGTTGGGTAACGCTTCGAGATCGAGCAGCCCTTGAACCGCCCCTCCCGCAGGTGCTTGTGACCGAGCCAATCGGCCGCGGACATACGGAAGACCAGGGTGTTGTCGCGGGCTGGAGCGCAGGCGCCAAGAGCCGCCAGAAGCAAACCCAAGCCGAGGACGGCCCGCCATGGCTTTCTTTCCGCGACATACACAACTAAATGTGTATACACACTTACACGCTTGCGCTCCAGCCCTGGTAGGGAATCTCCGGTCCCGGCCGGACGGCCCCCCCCGGGAAAAGGACTTGGCCCATAGGACCCACCGCCCTATGTAGACCTGTCGGACGGACCGTCCGGAGACACCGAGAAGGAACACCCATGGCCGCCGTAGTCGAGCAGCCGAACGAGCTCAACCTTCTGAACGACCTCATCGCCCGCGCCCGCGCCCAGGGCGCGGATGCCGCCGACGCCGTCATGGTCGATGCCGTTTCGGTCTCCTATGCCCAACGCCTCGGCGCGACCGAGAAGCTGGAGCGTGAGGAGAGCCAGGACCTGGGGCTCCGGGTCCTGCTCGGTCCGAAGCAGGCGGTGGTCTCATCGACCGACCTGAGCGCCGAGGCCCTCGAGGACCTGGTGACCCGCGCCCTCGCCATGGCGAAGACGGTGCCGGACGACCCCTACTGCGGGCTCGCCCAACCCGACCAGCTGGCCACGTCCTTCCCCGAGCTGGACGGTTTCGATGCGCGCGAGCCCGCCACCGACGCCCTCATAGAACGCGCCCGTGCATGCGAGGAGGCCGCCCGGGCCGTCGCCGGCGTAACGAACTCGGAGGGCGCCGAGGCAAGCTGGAGCCGGAGCCGCATCGCCGTGGCCGGCTCGAACGGCTTCGCCGGCGCCTACAGGCTCACGCGTCACGGCATAGGCA
>JBHICL010000457.1:0-3171 GCA_046759605.1 Alphaproteobacteria bacterium
TCACGGAGGAGCTTGAAGCTGTAAGCCCAGCCTTCCTGAAGCATGAAGACGCTCTTGGTCCTCCGACCCTCGCTCAACAGCTCGGTTTGGAGCTTCACCCTTCGCGTCGGCGCCTGAAGGTCCTCGAGGTATCGGATCTCCTCGGGCGTCAATCGGGTAAAGGCCGTAAGCTTTCTGATAAGCGCGGACAACTGCTACCTCCTATTCCCAATTCACGGAGCCGGGGAACGGGCGTTAGCTGTACCGACTTGGTGGGCGTGGCTGCCTGCGATGGCCTATGGTACCCGAAAAACCGGATATGCAAGATGACAGCGACGCGTGCGTCACCGGGATGGCGGCACTGTCGATCTGCGAGTCCCTGCTGCTGTCGCTGACCGAATGCGGTCTCCTGGACGGGGCCGAGGCTAAGCTGGCTCGGCTCGCCTTTTTTGTCCTGAGGATGCCCGCATGCCTCGCTGGCCGGCACTGATCCTCGCTGGCGCAATACTGGCGCTTCCCGCGATAGCTCGCGCCGACTTCGGCTTGCCGTTCCTTGCCTATCCGGAGGTCGTGGCCGCGGAGCTGGACCGTCTCGGCCTTGCCGACGAGGACATTCGGAGCATCGTCTTCAGCGTGCGGCGGGAAGTGCGTGGCGACACCAACAGGGTGCTTGGCGTGGATGCGTGGGTGAGGCCCACGGCCTGCCCGCGCGGTGCGCTCGTCATCTCGGTGGACCGGTTCGGCCGGGTCACACAGGTCTATACGCGCGACGGCTGCCGAATCCCGGGGGTCTGATCGTCCGAGCGGCGGCGCGGTCTCCCGTTCGTGGAGCCTAGCCGGCCAGTCGCATGGCGTTCTCGATAAGGCGCAGCCCCACACCGCCCTCCAGCGTGAGAATGGACTCCGGGTGAAACTGCACCGCGGCCCAGGGCCGCTCGCGGTGCTCCAGCGCCATGGCCACACCGTCGTCCGTCTCCGCGGTGACCGCGAGAGTGGGCGGAAGCGTCTCGCGCAGCGCATGAAGGGAATGGTATCGACCCACGGTGAAGCGCTCCGGCAGGTCCTCGAACAGCCGGCCGCCGAGAACCCGTACGACCGACGCCTTGCCATGTTGCGGGTAGTCCAGCGCCGCGAGCGTCGCGCCCTGATGCTCGGCCAGTCCCTGGAGGCCGAGGCACACACCGAACAACGGAAGGTCGAGCTTCGCCACCATGTCTATTGTCGCCCCGACGTCGAAGTCGCTCGGCCGGCCCGGCCCGGGCGACAGCACCACCAGGTCCGGATCGCTTTCGCGCATCGCCTCTAAGGAGAACCCCGATCTGAGCGTCATGACATGGGCGCCGGTCTGGCGCAGGTAGTTGGCCAGCGTGTGGACGAATGAATCCTGATGGTCCACGAGCAGGACCCGTCTGTCGGTTCCGGCCCGGCGTGGTCGGCGTCGGGCCGGCCCGGCGGGACGGGTCCGCGGCCGGCGGATTGCGTCGAGCAGCGCCGCGGCCTTGAGCCGCGTCTCCGCCTCTTCCGCATCGGGGTCTGAGTCGTAGAGCAGCGTGGCGCCCGCCCGCACCTCCGCCACCCCGTCCTTGATGCGGACGGTCCTGAGCGTGAGGCCCGTGTTCATGGAGCCGTTGAAGCCGATGACGCCCACCGCGCCACCGTACCAGCGGCGCGCCGAGCGCTCGTGGTCCTCGATGAACTGCATCGCCCATTGCTTGGGCGCGCCGGTGACCGTAACCGCCCAGGCGTGGGTCAGGAAGGCGTCGAGGGCATCGAATTCCTCACGCAGGAGGCCCTCGACGTGGTCGACGGTATGGATGAGGCGCGAGTAGATCTCGATCTGGCGGCGGCCGATGACGCGGACCGAGCCGGGCTCGCAGATGCGCGACTTGTCGTTGCGGTCCACGTCGGTGCACATCGTCAGCTCCGAGGCCTCCTTTTCCGAGTTGAGCAGGCTCAGGATCTGGTTGGCGTCGCCGATCGCATCGTCGCCGCGCGCGATGGTGCCGGATATGGGACAGGTCTCCACCCGGCGCCCGGCGACGCGCACGTACATTTCCGGCGAGGCGCCGACGAGGTATTCGCCGTCGCCCAGGTTGATAAGAAACCCGTACGGCGCTGGATTACGCCTTCGCAACCGCCGGAAAACCTCGGACGGAGGCGCGTCGGAGACCTCGGTGAAGGTCTGGCCGGGCACCACCTCGAACAGATCGCCACGGGCGAAGGCCTCGCGGGCCAGCCGCACGCAGGCCGCGTACTCGCCCGGCGCGTGGTCGCAGCTCTCGGACACGGCGACCGCCGGCCGGTATGCGGTCGCGGCGCCGCCGCGCTCCAGCCCGCGCGTGTCGCCGTCGGCGGTACGGAACTCGTAGCGGTAGCGGGCCGCCGAGCGGCTCTGGTGGTCGACGATGACGACGTCGTCGGGCAGGTACAGCACCATGTCGCGCTGGTCGGGGGGGCGGACGAGGCGCAGCTTGAGCGGCTCGAACTGCAACGCCAGATCGTAGCCGAAGGCGCCGTAGAGACCCAGGTGGCCGTCCTCCTCGGCTCCGAGCAGTCCGATGATGGGGCGCAGGACCGAGAAGACCGAGGGCTGTCTGCTGCGCAGCTCCTCGGGAAAGCGCTCCGTCGACGGCACGATGGAGCAGGTGATCAGGTCCGCCGCCACCGCCACGTTCTCCGCCACCGGTAGGCTCGTCAACGCGTCCGCCAGGGGAGCGAGGAGCACCTGGCCGCGCGGGTTCAGCGCTTCGATCCGGACCGCCCGCTCGCGGCTCACGATGGCCAACGGCGGGTCGACGAACCCCATGTCCCATCGCGTGTAGCGCCCCGGATAGTCGAACCCGGACGACAGCAGCACGCCCCGGCGCTCGTCCAGCATGTCCATGAGCGGCTCGATAGCCCCCGCGTAATCGAGCTCCGAAAAATGGCGCTCGACCGAAATACCGCCGCGCGTGCGGTAGCCGAGGGTCGTGTGGTTCGTTCTGTCGTTGCTCACGCGTCGCCTCCAGCATTCCTGCCTGCGCGCCGCGGATCCTATGGTGTTGGCGGGGGGTCTATACGAAAACGCCTGCCGCCTTCATCCGTGGCGGCAGGTCGTTATCGAGACAAGCAATAGCGCCGGCCGCCCTCAGCGGGGCCACCACCAGCGCCGGCTGCCTGTCTTTTCGCGTCTCATCGCGAGCGACGATCCCA
>JBHICL010000458.1:0-3151 GCA_046759605.1 Alphaproteobacteria bacterium
TGTTTATGACTCGGCCGATGGCATCTTCAATGACAGCGACATTCGGATCGATCACTTCCGCCCTGCTCTCGCGTTGAAGCCACTTCGTAAACGCCTCGTTAGCAATGTCATCGCCCAAGCTCTTGCGCAAAGCATTCAGCTTCCGAAGCTGGCCCTTGGTGAGCTTTTTTTCCTCTATATTCTGTTTCTTGGCCACCGTAGGTGCCCCCTCTTCTCGTTGGTTGTGCTCTACATCATAAGCCAAAGAGCATCATAACTCTAGCGCACTCTCGGCTTCTGACGGGACGTTCTTGTATACTAAATTTCCGCTCGATCAACAAAAAGTTCGAGTGTCTCGCACAGCGAATCGCGATCGCGTCACTGAGCCTCCGGCAGATTTTAGCCACCGCGGAACGTTGATCTCAAACACGGCTGGCGCGTCGGATCGGTGGTCGAGAACGCGATCATAATGGCGTCCGACCAGGCCTCTCATGCACCGAAAGTGACAGAGAGAATTCGGTTCTTTGTATTTGTGAAGGCGGACAACCACGGATACTTCAATGTCGTCAAAGAGCTTTCATAGCTGGTGATAATCTTTCGAGAACCAGTTTTCCTGTCTGTGGATGACACCCGTTGACGCAGGCACGAGCCCGCCGGTCAATATCTGCGTCAACGATGGAGTCACGACGCAAGGTTGCGGCGTTATGGATCGATTCAAATGCGTATCACCGGCACAACGAAGCGCCGTCGACAATGCTAGAATCTGCCGGAACGAACCTCGAAGTGAGTAGGTTTGTCGAGATCCGGCATGGCCCGGCTGACCCAGTCGGCGGTCCAGTCGATCATTCGTTCGAGCGGGACCTCCGGGTAGCCGAAGAGTTTCGCGGCGGCGCCGGTATTGGCCAGCCAGGCTGTTTCGGTCTCTTCGCCGAGGAGGCGTGGCTGCTTCCCGAACCGCGCTGCGAAGGCGTGGGCAAGGGCGCGGATGCTGACGGTCTCCGGCCCGCTGACGTTCAGCGGCGAGGTCGGTGTCGTGACGTGCGCGAGGCTCCGAATGGACTGGCTCGCCGCATCACCCTGCCAAATCACATTGACATGGCCCATGGTCAGATCGATCGCCTCGCCGTTCAGCACCCTGGCGGCCACGTCGCGCAGCACGCCGTAGCGCATGTCGATGGCGTAGCTGAGCCGGATGAGGCGGCCCGGTGTCCCGTACTTGCCCGAGAAGAACTGGAAGATACGCTCCCGCCCGACGCAGGACATGGCGTACTCGCCCGGCGGTCCGAGAGGCGACTCCTCGGTGGGGCCGCCGTGGGCGACCGGTGCGTAGGGGTAAACGCAGATCGTGGAGTAAGCGACGACACGGCTCTCGGCGAAGGCCTCGGCGACGATCGCCGGCACGTGGCAGTTCATCGCCCAGGTCAGGTCTTCGCTGCCTTCCGAGCCGAACTTGCGCCCGGCCATGTAGATCACGTTTCTCGCTTTCGGCAACGCCGCGACGGCAGCCCGGTCCAGGAGGTCGGCGGTGATGGTCTCGATGCCGTGGCTCTCCAGCGCCTCCCTGGCGCCGGGCGTGGTGAACCGCGCGACAGCCATGACGCGCCGATCGGCGCTGGCACGCCTGATCATGCGCGCGACGGTCGGGCCCATCTTTCCGCCCACCCCGAGGACGATCACGTCCCCGTCCACGTTCTCGAGATCCGCGATCAGCGCGGGCGACGGGCGCGACATGAACGTGTCCAGGTGCTCGACATTCTCGAAGCGATCCGGGAAGGCCTCGTGCTCGTCCGACACGTTCCAGCTCCTTTCGCGACAACTAGCTCGGCGCGTCACTCGCCGGGTGGGCTTCGAGCGCGCCCTTTACGAACTCGAGAACATGGCGACGTCGCGCTCTCACCGCCGTCGCGTCGGTGAGATCCTGGTCGAATATGACCGAGAGCGTGTGAACGTTGGAGTAGTAGAAATAGCAAAGGCCCGCGATCGAGATATAAAGCTGAATCGGATCGATGGCGTTCCTGAAGATGCCCTTGGCCGCGCCGCGGCGGAGCGTGTCGGCGATCAACTCCACGAGCGGCGAGTGCAGATCCTTGATGATGCTCGACATGCGCAGGTGCCTCGCCCGGTGGAGGTTCTCGTCGTTGAGCAGCGAGACGAAATGCGGATTCTCGGTGAAATAATCGAACGTGAACTCGACCAGCCGCTCCATCGCCGTCATCGGGTCCAGGTGGCCGAGATCCAGCTGCCGCTCCCGATGCCGGATCTCCTGGTAAGTATCCTCGAGCACCGCCAGGTAGAGCTCCTCTTTGTTGCCGAAGTGGTAATAGACGAGCTGCTTGTTTACTCCCGAACGCGCGGCGATCTCGTCGACCCGGGCGCCCTTGAGCCCGTTCCGGGCGAACTCGTCCCGGGCCGCGCTGAGGAGCCGTTTGCGAGACAGCTCCGGGTCGCGCCTGGCGATCTGCTGCCGCTTCATGGCGAGGCGCCGTTCACGACAGCCAACGATCGAGATTGGCCGCGACGAAGTCGTCGTCCGTGAGCTCTGGATAAGCCTTTTGGACCCGCGTAATCTCGTCGGCCTGGCCCGGGCTCAGAGTCTCCTCGGGGTCGAGGCACCACGTGCCCTCGAGGAGCCCCTGGCGGCGCAGCACCTCGTGGCAGCCGGCGATGCAACCACGGAAGTCGTTGGCCACGTCGAAAAGCGCCGCGTTGCAGTCCGATACCATCGAGTCGAGGGCAATCAGTTCCTCGCTCACGGCGCCTTGCGCCGCCGCGCCCTGGATGTCGGCGAGAAGCTCCACCGCCGCCTTGGTCCACACGCTCCAGTGGCCCAGCAGGCCGCCGCGAAACCGCACCGTGACCCTCTCGCCGTCGCGCTCGGTCACGAACGGCTGCATCAGATCGAGGACGATGTGATCGTCGTTTCCGGTATAGAGGAACACCCGTTCCTCGGCCCCCGCCGCGACGAGGCCGCGGACGACGTCGATCGTCCGATATCGATTGAATGGCGCGACCTTGACACCGATGACGTTGTCCTGCGAGGCGAAGCGGCGCCAGAACTCGACCGAGAGAACGATGCCCCCCACCGCGGGCTGCAGATAGAAGCCGAAGAGCGGCATGACCTCGGCCACCGCCGCGCAGTGCTCGATGAGCTCGTCCTCGCCCGCGCCCTGGA
>JBHICL010000459.1:0-3151 GCA_046759605.1 Alphaproteobacteria bacterium
CGAGGCGGTCAGACACCGCTGGGATGACCTCAAGCTCGCGGACAATCTGTGCGCCTACTGCCAATCCGTCGGCCGATGCCGACGCTGGCTGCACTGGGGACGCCGGAACGACGCGCCGCGCATGTTCTGTCCGAATTCCGAGTTCTTTTCGAGCATCGAAGCCCGCATGAGTACGAAGCCCACTCCTCCTACCCGATAGATCCCGGTGCGTCTTGCGGATTTCTCGCGGTACCTCGGCCTATTTGGGATGGATGAATCCGTGCGCGAGATAGGTTCGCCTGCCAAAGGTGTTTCCCGGGGTGTACCAGACACGCACCGCCGACCAGTCGTTGTGGGCCGAGACATCGCGGACCCGGATGTTCTGGTGAATCCGGCCGCGGTTCAACCAGTTGGCGTGGTCCACAAGGACCTCCCGATCGCTGACAACGCTCTTGACCACGGAGACATGGCCTAGGCGAAGCCGTTCTGTCCGTTTGAGGACGAGGATGGACCCTAGCGCGGGCTCTTTCCCTCTTCTGTAGTGGCCCTCCGCGGACTGCCACCATGTCCACGCGTCGCCACGGATCGTTACCTTTGATGCCATCCGCGCGTAAGACACGCACTCGAGCGGGTCGGGCGGAGTGATGATCCGCGCGGGAGGCGAGGCGGTCGCGGCAGGCGCCAGCAGGGTTGCGAGTTTCATCCCGGCGGGACCGCCAACCCTCACGCGGACATGTGCCGTACCCTGGCGCCTGAATCCCAGATGCTCCGCGGCGTGCTTCGACACATCGATGATTCTGCCTTTCACGAAGGGCCCGCGGTCGTTGATCGTGACCACGACCGAGTGGCCATTCTCGAGGTTGGTGACGCGCACGCGCGTACCGAACGGCAGCGTACGATGCGCGGCCGTATGTCTGGTCATGTCGAAGCGTTCGCCACTCGCCGTCGTTCGACCGTGGTAACGCGGTCCGTACCACGAGGCGATGCCGACCTCCTCCTGCCGGGTGGCGTCCTCATCGGGCGCTTGGGCGACGCCAGCGTTCTCATGCTTGTCCTGCAGCGTATCGGCGACGCCAGCATTCTCACGCTCCTCACGCGGCGCACCGGCGACGCCGGTGTTCGCTCGCTCGCCATAGGGCGCATTGGCGACAAGCGCCTTCTCACCGGGCTCGTCGACCGCGTACTGGATGATGGGGGGAGGTTCCGAACGGAGCGAGGAGCACGCGCCAAGCACGAGGGCGAGGACGATCGTGCCGAAGGTGTTGTTCCGGCGTGTCTTGGCCATGGTCCCGATGGTGTGGCGATTGTGGAAGCGCTTGTTGTGACTTCGCCGGGCCAGGCTATGGCCGCCGCAATCAAAGGAACGTTAATCGCGCAAAGGCAAAGTTGCCCTCGTCCGTGTCTTTTTGGGGACTATCCGAGCCTTATCCGATTTGGCGCTTCAAGTTGATTTCCGTGGCCAGCTCGGCAAGATGCGAATCGCATCACCGATGGGCTTTCGAGATGCCCGCGTTATTTTCGGACCGAAGACGCCTCGAGGCGGCGCGCCGCATTACCGAGCACCTCGCGAAGGTCATCGACGCCCCGTTCTCGCTCCGGCTTTGGGACGGCACGATGGTTCCCCTCGGCCGGAATGCCGCGAACGGCCGTTACATCTCCATTAGCGGGCCGGGTGTGCTCGGCTCGCTGTTACGGCGGCCGTCCCTCGACAACCTTTTCCGGCACTACGTGGGCGGGCATATCGATGTCGGGGGCGCCGATCTCATCGAATGCCTCGAGGTGGCGCGCAGCAAGAAGAAGGAGACCAACCTCCGGGTCGGCGATCTGCGCAGGGGCTTCCCCTGGACGGAAACGTTGCCGCTGCTTTTCGCGCGGGAGCAGCGGACCGCGATAACGCACCAGTACCATGACGCCTCGACCGGCCGCTCGCGCACGGATCGCGACGACAAGGCGTTGATCCAGTTCCACTACGACGCCAGCAACGAGTTCTATGCGCTGTTTCTGGATCCCGAGATGGTCTATTCGTGCGCCTATTTCGTCGACTGGTCCAATCCGCTGGACCGGGCGCAGAGCGACAAGCTCGAAATCGTCTGTCGCAAGCTGCGTCTCGAGGCGGGCGAGACGTTCCTGGATATCGGCAGTGGATGGGGTGCGCTTCTGTGCCACGCCGCGCGGCACTATGGCGTGCGCGCCCACGGCGTGACCCTTTCCCAGGCCCAGTTCGACTACACGAAGGACAAGATCGAGCGGCTGGGACTGCGGGACCGGGTGACCGTGGAGCTACGCGACTACATGGCCCTCGAGGGGGCGTACGACAAGATCGCCAGCATCGGCATGTATGAGCATGTGGGCATCGCCAACTACGGGGCCTATTTCAAGAAGATGGGCGCGCTCCTCAAGGACCGGGGAATCTTCCTCAATCACGGGATCACGCGCCGCGCCACGCGCAACCTCAAGAATTTCCGGAAGATCAGCTCGGGCAGGCGCGTCATCCTCAAGTACATCTTTCCCGGCTCGGAGCTCGATCACATCGGACATACCCTGCAGGTGATGGAATCCTGCGGCTTCGAGGTCCACGACGTGGAAGGCCTCAGACCGCATTACGCGCGTACCTGCCGGCTGTGGCACGAGCGTCTCCTGGAGCGGCGCCGGGAAGCAATCGACCTCGTGGGATCCGAGCGCTATCGCATGTGGGTCGCTTATCTCGCCGGCGTGACGGGCGCTTTCGAGCAGGGCCCGCTCCGCGTCTACCAGACCGTGGCGACCAAACCGGCCTCCCGAGCGGCGTCACCGCTCCCCCCGACCCGCGATGATCTCTATCGCGCCCGGCCGCCGGTGGCCATGGATCGCCGCCGCTGACCTGCCGGTTCCGGGCATCACGCAGCGATGCCCCCGCGCGCATCAGCACGTGCCGCGAACGCCCTCCACCTGGCAGCCGCCGCGCGTGTAGACCTGCCTCACCCGACCGTTGGGCGCCATGGATACGATCAGCGCACCCTTCTCGCAGCTGGCAAGCCGCACCCAGGCGTCGATGCCTCGGATCCGGTCGGTGTCCCTGCTGACGTGCCGTTGCACGTCGTACGTGATCCTGGTCACCTCGTCGCGCGAGACGCCGGCCGCGTCCAGCTCGCGAAACACCACCGTTTCGAGGCCTGAGAACCGTGTACGGCCG
>JBHICL010000460.1:0-3145 GCA_046759605.1 Alphaproteobacteria bacterium
CGCTATGCCTCCCTGCTCGCCGAAAACACCATCGATCTCGATGTCCTCCCGGAGCTGGACCAGACCAATCTCGCCGAACTCGGCATTCCTCTGGGGGACCGCAAACGGTTGCTCAAGGCAGCAGCGTCGCTGGCGGGAACAAGCGCCGAGACTGCGCCTCCGGAGGCGCCCGGGCAAGCACCTGCCCCACTGCAGGAGGCCGAACGGCGCCATGTGACGGTCGTGTTCGCCGACCTCGCTGGCTACACCGAGCTCAGCCGGACCCTCGACCCCGAGGAGCTTCACGCCATCCTGGGCCGCTTCTTCGCTGCCGCCGACCGCGCGATCGAGGACTATGGCGGCACTATAGACAAGCACATCGGCGACTGCGTGATGGGCGTCTTCGGCGCCCCCGTCTCGCACGGCAACGACCCCGAGCGCGCCGTCCGCGCGGCGATCGCCGTCCGCGACGCCATGCCGGCCGTGGCGGAGGCGGCGGGTCGTCCACTCGGCGTCCATATCGGGGTCGCCGGAGGCCAGGTGGTCGCCAGCGGCACCGGCAGCGAGAGCCACAGCGAGTACACGGTCACCGGCGAGGCGGTGAACCTGGCCTCGCGTCTCACCGACCTTGCCGAGCGCGGGCAGATCCTGGTCTCCGATGACGTGCGTCGCACGTTGCTCGAACACCTCGACTGCGTCCAGGCGGGGCGCCTCGACGCGAAGGGCTTCCCCACGCCCGTCACGGCCTGGCGCCTGGTCGGTCTGCGCGAGGCCCTGGCGCGCCATCTGTTTGTCGGCCGCGAGGGAGAGCTGCGCCAGTTCGCGGCCGCGCTGGAGAGCTGCCGCGACCAAGGCTATGGCCAGACGATCTGCGTCCGCGGCGAAGCCGGTATCGGCAAGACGCGCCTGGTCGAGGAGTTCCGGACCCGCGCCATGAGCGCCGGCTTCGCCTGTCACAGCGGACTGGTGCTCGATTTCGGCGCGGGCGCCGGACGCGATGCGGTTCGCGCCCTGGTGCGCAGCCTGCTCGACGTCCATGCGGCGCCTGTCCCCGAGAACGCGCGAGCAGCGCTCGCATCAGGCCTTGTGGACTCCGACGACGCCGTGTTTCTGAACGACCTCCTCGACCTGCCGCAGCCGAGCGAGCTGCGCGTCCTCTACGACGCCATGGAGAACGCCGACCGCAACCGCGGCAAGCGCGAGACCGTGGCGCGCCTGGTCAGGAACGCGAGCCGCGACCGCCCGCTTCTGCTCGTCATCGAGGACGTACACTGGGCCGACCCTCTCACCCTCGAGCACCTGGCGAAGCTCGCCGAGACAGCGTCCGAATGCCCGGCCCTCCTCGTCATGACCTCTCGTATCGAGGGGGACCCCTTGGACGCCGTGTGGCGGCGGCGCGCCGGCGGCGTTCCGCTCACGACGGTGGACCTGGGGCCGTTGCGGGACGCCGAGGCCGTCATGCTGGTGCAGTCCTTTGCCGACCCGGCCGGCGCGTTTGCCCGGGCGTGCATCGAGCGCGCAGCCGGCAACCCGCTCTTTCTCGAGCAGCTCCTCCGCCACGCCCAGGAAAGCCAGGAGGCAGGCGTTCCCGGCTCGGTCCAGAGCCTGGTGCAGGCGCGCATGGACCGTCTCGCGGCCGGGGACAAGGGGGCGCTCCAGGCGGCCTCGGTGTTCGGCCAGCGCTTCTCCCTCGACGCGCTACGGATGCTTATCGATGGCCGGAACTACGACTGCGCGGCCCTCATCGACCATGGGCTCGTCCGCCCCCTCGGTGAGGAGTTCCTGTTCGCCCACGCCCTCATCCGCGAGGCCGTCTACGCATCGCTTCTCAACAAGCAGCGCGTCAAGCTTCACCGGCGCGCGGCCGACTGGTTCTCCGGACGGGATCCGATCATGTGGGCCGAGCACCTCGATCGTGCCGCCGACAGCGGAGCGCCCAAGGCCTACCTCGCCGCAGCACAACACCAGTCCGACGCCTATCGCTACGAGTCTGCGCTTCGCCTGGCCACGCGCGGCCTCGCCATCGCCGACGACCCCGCCGACGCCTTCGCGCTCACGTGCTTTCAGGGCCAGCTGTTGCACGACCTCGGTCGGATGCCCGACTCCCAGAACGCGTACGAGGCGGCATTCGCCGCGGCGCGGAACGACGAAGACCGCTGCCGCGCCTGGATCGGGCTCGCTTCGGTCAAGCGCATCACCGATGACCTCGACGGCGCTTTTCAGGATCTCGAGCGGGCTGAGCGCGTCGCCGAGACGCGCGGGTTGATAGTCGAACAGGCGCGTATCCACTTCCTGCGCGGGAACCTGCACTTTCCGCGTGGTGAGATCGACGACTGCCTCGCCGAGCACCAGCGCAGCCTCGCGTGTGCGCGTGAGGCGGGCTCCGCCGAGCTCGAGGCCGCGGCTCTGGGCGGCTTGGGCGACGCCGAGTACGTGCGGGCCCGCATGATCACCGCGCACGACCGCTTTCGCCGGTGCATCGAGCTGTGTCGCCAGCACGGCTTCGGCGGGATCGAAGTCGCCAATGTCGTCATGATCAGCCACACCGGCCTCTATTTTCGTCCGCTTTCGGATGCTGTCGGCGACGCGTTCGCGGCCGCGGAAGAGGGTACGCGGGTCGGCAACAAGAGGGCGGAGCTGAACGGGCGTCTTGGCGCGTTGTTCGGCCTTGTTCTCATGGCGGAGCTCGAGCGTGCGCACGAACAGGCCGAGTTATGTTTGAACCTGATCCGTAGTCTCGGCGCCTGGCGCTTCGAGCAGGCGCGTCTTGCCCACCTCGGTCGGCTGAAACTGGCTGAGGGCCTCCGCGCCGAGGCCCTCGACGTGCTGCGCGAAGCGCGGCGGGTCAGCGACCGCACGGGCCTGGCCTTCCACGGGGCGAACATCATGGGCTTCCTCGCCCGCGCCCTGGACGAGCCGGAGGAACGCCGCGACGCGCTGCGGGAGGGCGAGGACCTGCTGGGCCGGGGCGCCGTCGGCCACAATCACCTGTGGTTCTACCCGGACGCCATGGAGACGGCGCTCGAGCTCGGCGACTGGGATGCGGTCGAACGCTATGCGGACGCGCTCGTGGCGTTCACGTCCGCCGAATCATTGCCCTGGTCGGACTTCTTCGCCGCCCGCGGTCGCGCGCTCGCGGCGTTCGGTCGGGGTCGCCGCGACGACG
>JBHICL010000461.1:0-3145 GCA_046759605.1 Alphaproteobacteria bacterium
CAGGACGGTCATCGGTTCCATCCGAATCAAGGTGCGGAGACATTTTGCTGTCCTTCCTTCGATACTGTTGCAGCCGTAATGAAACTCGCGAACTCTGTCGTAGCCCCGTATTTGCCCGGCTCATGCGGCCGCATCGCAAGCGTGCATGGCCGCCCACCCGCCACTTCGCGCGGGCAGTTTCGCGCTCGCCTCTGCTGCTCGGAGAATCCTAAAGGCTAATACCGGCGCGCACCATGCGACCAATTGCCGCACCCGCGCAGGACCTCAAGGGCCTGGTTTCGGATCGCCATTTCGGTCGGGGCACCGCCCGCCGCTCCGAGGGGCCGTCAGAGGCGGGTGAAACCGCCTATCGGGGCGAATGCTTGGCGAGGATGCGCTGTAGGGTCCGGCGGTGCAGGTTGAGCCGGCGGGCCGTCTCCGAAACGTTCCGATCGCAAAGTTCAAAGACCCGCTGGATGTGCTCCCAGCGTATCCGGTCCGCCGACATGGGCCTCTCCGGTGGCGGTGGTTTCGGGCGGCCCGCCGCCAGCAGGGCCGCCTCGATATCGTCGGCATCCGCGGGCTTCGCCAGATAGTCGACGGCTCCGGCCTTGATCGCGGCTACGGCCGTCGCGATGTTGCCGTAGCCGGTCAGCACGACAATGCGCATGTCCGGACGCCGCTCCCGCAAGGCCGGAACAACGTCGAGGCCGTAGCCGTCCTCCAGCCGCAGGTCCACCACGGCGTAGGCCGGCGGCGAGTCCTCGACGGCTGCGACGGCCTCCGCGGCGGTCGCCGCGGTCGTGACCGCAAAGCCACGCCGCTCCATCGCCCGGCCCAATCGATGACGGAACGGTTGGTCGTCGTCGACGATGAGAAGCGTGCGCACCTCGGAGCCCGCCGCCGCGTCTTCGTTCCCGGCCCGATCCTTCATCGGTTCCGCTCGCGCGCGCGATCCGGGCGCTGCGCTCCCCCCGCGGGCTCGGAACTCTGCGCCTCAAGCATCGCCCGCGGCCAGGTGATGACGATCCTGGCCCCCCCGCCGCGGCGGTTGCCGAACCCGACCTCGGCCCCGGTCCGTTCCAGCAAGGTCTTCGCAATAAACACGCCGAGCCCCATGCCCTCGGAATCACGCCGGGTTGAGACGTACGGTTCGCCCAAGGCGCCGAGAATATCGTGCGCAAATCCCGGTCCGTCGTCGGCAATCTCGATGCGCACCTCTGATTCGGACCAGCCGGCCGTAACCGAAACCCGGCTGGTCGCGAAATCGACCGCATTTTCGATAAGGTTCCCGAGCCCGTGGACGATCTCCAGGTTGTGGGGCACCACGGGCTGGTCGACCTTGTTTCCAGCCGTGCCGCCCGTTGCGCCGGCGCCCTGGGGCGCATTCGCCGGATCGATTTCGACGTCGACCTCGATGCCTTCGCGGCGATGGGGTCGCGCCGCCGATTCGACCAGGGTCACCCAAGGCAAGCGATAAAAGGGGGAACCGTGTTCTTTTTCCGGCCCAAGCGTGAGCCGGGCGAGGATGTCGCGGCAGCGGTCCGACTGGCTGATGAGAAGCCTCAGGTCCTCGGCGTGCGGACTGTCCGCCGGCAGCTCGCGGCTCATCTCTTTGGCGACGAGCGCAATCGTGCCGAGCGGCGTCCCGAGCTCGTGGGCGGCGGCGGCGGCAAGCCCTCCTACGGCCGAAAGGCGCTGTTCGCGGGCCAGCGCCATCTGAGTCTCGGTGAGCGCATCCGACATCCGCCGGCCCTCCTCCGCGACGCGCAAGATATACATCGAAAAGAATCCCATCCCGACCACGAGCGCGGTCCAGATCCCGAAAACATAAAGGTGCGACAGGGGGTGCTCCCCTCCCGCCCAGGGAAGGGGCAAGTGGACGAACATCGGGGCCACCCCGCGCGTGCCCTTCTCGACAATGCCCTCCCAGGGAAGGGGGAGGTGGACGAACATCAGGAGGCTCACGCAAACAAGCGACAGGGCCCCGAGCCGAACGGTGCTCCGCACGCTGAGAATCGCCGCCGAGATCGTCACCGCCGCGAGCATCAGAAGGGAGAAGGGATTGTGCAGCCCGCCGGTCAGGAACAGAAGAACGGCCAACTGAAGCGTATCGTACGCAAGGTAACGCGCGGCCTCGGTATCGCTCAGCCGCTTCGAAAACGGATAGCGCACGGTGACCGCGATGTTCAGCGCAACGGATGCCCCCACCGTCAGGAGAGCGGGCACGATGGGGAGGTCGTAGCCCAAGCCGAAATACACGAACAAAATGGTAATGGTCTGGCCGAGCACCGCCATCCAACGGGTCAGGACCAGGGTGCGCAGCCGTAGGCGTCCCCTGCCGGTCTGCCGGGCCCGCGCGGCCATGCCGATAAAGCCCTTGAGCAAGGCCCTGTCGCGATGAGGCAGGCTCTTCAGGCCTGCCACCAGTCTGCGCGCCGTCATGGTCGATCTCTTTTGATCAGCTGCTTCTACGCCACGAGGATCTTGCCCATCGTCGTGTCGTGCCCCATGCCTTCCATGCCGCCGCCTTGCGCGCCGGACAAGAAAGCCAGCCTGGTCGGCGCGGCCCCATAGGCCGCCCACAAGCCGTACAAACTCACCACGCTGAAGCTCAGACCGCCAATGAACCCGCGGCGGGTCGTCGGATGCCTTGCTATCCGGGTCTCCTTTCCTGCCATCGGAACCTTCTCTCTTAACTCGCCCGGTCCGATGTACTACTGCGTGCCACACTGTCCCTATCCATCTCAGGCCGTGTGGCTGTAACGCGGTTCCTATCACCCATCATCTAACTGTAATATAAGAACACATCAAAAACGTAACAAGCTGCGGCACAGCCGGCGTTGACCTAGATCAAATACTTGAATTGAAAATCTCAACGAAATAGCGGCGTGCAGCGGCTACAAAGTGTGCAAGCGATCTTGCGGCCGCGGAAATTCTTTCTCGGTGGGCTGATCGACGGTTTGCGATGTGGTACAACCGTGGCCCGCGCCAGGCGCGGGCTTTTCAATCGTTCCGTCAGCGGGAGATATGAATTGGTCAAGCTCGCCACCTGGAACGTCAACTCGATCAGGGCGCGCCTTCCGAACGTGCTGGCGTGGCTGAGGGAGGCCGCGCCGGATATTCTGCTGTTGCAGGAAATAAAATCCACCGGCGACACCTTTCC
>JBHICL010000462.1:0-3142 GCA_046759605.1 Alphaproteobacteria bacterium
GCTGTTGAGAAAGCACACGGCCAGGGCCTCGATGCCGTGCTCCGCGATGAGGCCCGCGATCGCGCCGCGCGCCTCGGCGAGGTCGATGGCCCGGCTAACGGCGCCGTCGGCCGCGACGCGCTCGTCGATCTCGGCTCTCCGGCGTCGCGGGACCAGCGCCTTGGGATATGTGATGCGGAGGTCGTACATGTCGTATCGCCGCTCTCTGGCGATGTCGAAGATATCCGCGAAGCCCTTGCTGCACAGGATGCCGGTGGCGGCGCCTCTGCGCTCGATGACGGCGTTGGTCACGAGCGTCGTTCCATGCACCGCGGTGTGCACCTGGTCGATACGCACGCCCGCCTTGTCGAGGAGCACGGGTATGCCCGTAAGGACCGACCGCGACGGATCGGCCGGTGTCGTGAGCTGCTTGTGGATGACCATGCGGCCATCCCGCTCCGAGAGCAGCGCGAAGTCGGTGAACGTGCCGCCGATATCGATGCCCAGCCGGTAGCTCACCAGCTCAGCCGTCGCGGCGCCGCAGCGCCGTCACCTCCAGCTCGACCTTCATGCCTTCGTCGGCGAACTGGCAGATCATCGTCGTGTTGGCCGGGCGGACATCCTCGAAGGTCTGCTTCAACACGGCGCACACCGGCTCCACGTCGGCGCGTTCGCAGAGGAAAACCCGGACCCTGACCACGTCCTCGAAGCCCGCGCCGGCCTCGGCCAGTGCCGCGGAGATCGTCCTCAAGGACTGCTCGGTCTGCGCCACCGCGTCCTCGGCAAGGCGCCCCGTCCGAGGGTCGTGCCCGGACGTTCCAGACACGAAGATCCAGTCGCCGTCGACCACGGCGCGCGAGTAGCCGGCCATCTCCTCGTATCGGGAGCCGCTGGAAATGAGGTGGCGCGCCATGTGACACTCCGGCGTGGGCCGAGGACGGTCGCCGACATCGTGCCACCGGCGAGCCGGGATCGGCAACCGCGGTCGGCGACGGATGCCAAGCTGGGAACCGGGAGGCGCGTTTGAATGGCCGATGATGAGTTCACGCTCTATGACCTCAAGGTCGAATGGCTTCCGGGGGACAAGCCATGCTGGTGCGGCGCCGAGCCCGGCGACCACTTCATCCTCGAAGGCGAGCATATTCGCCTGCCCGAGGGTCAGACGTGGTCCATCTATACGCTGTCGGCGCTGCTGCCGCTGTTGCCGGCAAAGCAACGCACGACGGACCCGCACGACTGGATGACCACGGACACCGACGTGGCCTGTCCCGATCCCAACTGCGGCGCGCGTTTCCGCATCACTCGGCTCGGCAAGCGGACGTTCCGCCACTCGAAGACCACGACGACGCCGCTGGCCGAAGAGAGGGACTCGTGACCGGCACGGTGGAGCGGACCGAGCTGGTCCCTGGGCGCACCATCTCGCGTCTCTTGAAGGGCGGGTGGCACCTGGCCGGCGGCCACGGGCCCATCGACCGCGAACAGGCCATCCACGACATGGCGGCGTTCGTCGAGGCCGGGATCACGACGTTCGATTGCGCCGATCACTACACCGGCGTCGAGGAGCTGATCGGCGAATTCCGCGCCACCTACCCGAGCCTCGCGCGCGAGGTCCAGATCCACACCAAGTTCGTCCCGGACTACGACGTCCTCGGCTCGGTGGACGAGAACTACGTCCGCGACATCATCGACCGCTCCCGGAAGCGCCTCCTGGTCGAGTGCCTGGATCTCGTCCAGCTCCACTGGTGGAACCCGGACATACCCCGCTACATCGAGACGGCGCAGATCCTGGCAAGGCTCAGGAAGGAAGGCAAGATCGCCGAGATCGGCGTCACCAACTTCAACGTTGAGCAGCTCTCCCGGCTCGTGGATGCCGGAATACCCATCGTCTCGAACCAGCCTCAATACTCGCCCATCGACCTGCGCCCCGAGAACGGCATGGTCGACTACTGCCGCGAGCAAGGCATCAGGCTCCTGTGCTACGGAACGCTCGCGGGCGGCTTCTTCTCCCGGGCCTGGCTCGGACAGCCGGAACCAACGGGGCCGTTCGATAATCGCTCGCTCACCAAGTACAAGCTGATCATCGAGGACTTCGGCGGCTGGGCGCTGCTCCAGGACCTGCTCCATGCCTTCGATCGGGTGGCCGGGAAGCACGGCGCGACCATCGGTCAGGTGGCCCTGCGCTGGGTGCTCGACCGCCCGGGCGTCGCCGGCGCCATCGTCGGCGCCACCTCGACGCGACACCTCGGCGAGATCGTCGGGGTCTTTGCGCTCAGGCTGGACGACGAGGACCGCGCCGCCATCGCCGCCGTCACCGACCGGCGCACGGGCCCCCAGGGCGATTGCTACGACCTCGAGCGCGACAAGACCGGCCGCCACGGCCGCATCATGCGCTACAACCAGAACGTCGGCCGAACATGAGCCGAAGTCGAGCGGCTTCCGGGCCTCCGTTCACAGAAACCGCGCCAGAAGTTGCCCATAGCCCGGGATGGGCCCGAGACCGGCGGTCCTGGCGGCCGCCCAGAATGTGGCCTGATTGCTGGTGACGACGGGCTTGCCGTGCTCCCGCTCCAGCCGCTCGATGTGCGCGAGGGCGGGCAGGTCGGTGCAGCTGATGAAGAGCGCCTCCGCCTCGGGCCGGTCCACGTCCGCCGCAAGGCGCCGGATCTCGTCCCCCGGAAGGGAGCTGATGGCCCGGCCGCCTTCGAGCCCCAGCCCATTGATTGCAAGCACGCCGAACCCCGCGGCGGTTAGAAACGCCTCCTCGGCCTCGTAGACCCATTGGACATAGGGCGTGGCGACGGCGATGCGCCCGACGCCGAGGGCGCGCAGGGCCTCGACCACCGCGGTGGCCGTGGACACGGCGGGCACGCCGGCGCGCGCGGACATCGCCTCGTCCAGCGCCCGATCGGCTCCCGGGCCGCGAAAGAAGCTGGCCGAGGTGCAGGCGAAGGCGACCACCGCAACCCCAGCCTTGGCCAAGACCGCGGCCAGGCGCGGGGCGTCATCGACCATCTGCTGGAACTGGGAGGCGAGATCGCGTGTCCGATCCACGTCCGCGCGGGCGAAGTGGACGCCCGCCTGGGGCGGGCCGAGCGCAATGAAATCATCCTCGGCGACCACATTGATCGCCGGCACGATGCAGCCGATGCGCACCCTGGGGCTC
>JBHICL010000463.1:0-3141 GCA_046759605.1 Alphaproteobacteria bacterium
ACCGTTGACTGGATCGGGGTGGAACGGCATGTTTCCGCCGTGTGAGCGGTCGTTCGAGCACCCAGCCATAACCCCACCGCAAGCGAAAGCGATGACAGCACTCGCAGCCGCGCCGACAGGCACTCCCAGCGCCACGCATACGGAGATGGCGAACGCCGTCCGGGCGCTGGCGATGGATGCGGTCGAGAAGGCCAAATCCGGCCATCCCGGCATGCCGATGGGCATGGCCGACGTCGCGACGGTTCTGTTCACCCGCCACCTGAAGTTCGACCCCGCCGATCCGGCGTGGCCCGATCGGGATCGCTTCGTCCTCTCCAATGGACACGGCTCGATGCTGCTTTACGCGGTCCTGTATCTGACCGGGTATGACGACATGACCCTGGATCAGCTCGAGTCGTTTCGTCAGTTGGGCAGCCGGACGCCGGGGCACCCCGAGCACGAGCTTGCCGCCGGCGTCGAGACCACGACCGGTCCCCTGGGACAGGGGCTCGCCAACGCGGTGGGAATGGCGCTGGCCGAGCGCATGCTCGCGGCGCGGTACGGCGACGATATCGTCGATCATTACACCTACGTTTTTTGCGGCGATGGTTGCCTCATGGAAGGTATCAGCCACGAGGCGGTGTCCCTGGCCGGACACCTGCGGCTCGACAGGCTGATCGTCCTTTTCGACGATAACGGCATCTCGATCGACGGCCCCACCGAGCTGGCCGTCTCGGACGACCAGCTCGCTCGCTTCGCCGCCTGCGGCTGGTCGGTCGAGCGCATCGACGGTCACGACCCCGCCGCGGTCGACGGAGCGATTTCGCGTTCGAAGGAGAGCGGGCGACCGTCGCTCATCGCCTGCCGCACCGTCATCGGGTACGGCGCGCCTCACAAGGCGGGAAGCGCCGCCGTTCATGGCGCCGCGCTGGGCGAGGACGAGGTCGCCGCCGCGCGCATCGAGCTCGGCTGGCCGCATGCGCCTTTCGAGGTCCCGGACGGCGTGCTCGCCGCATGGCGCGAGGCCGGGAGCCGGGGCGCCGCAGCGAGGGTGGCGTGGCAAGAGCGGCTGGCAGCCAAACCGGCGGAGCTCAGGTCCGAGTTCGGGCGCACCCAGGCGGGAGCCCTGCCGAAGGGGTTCGGGGATGCCGTGGCCGCGCTCAAGCGTAAGCTCGCCGAGGAACGACCGAACTGGGCCACGCGCAAGGCCAGCCAGGAGGTCCTGGAGGTGTTGACCGCCGTCGTTCCCGAGCTCGTCGGCGGCTCCGCCGACCTCACCGGGTCCAACAACACCCGCACCGCCGCGACGCCGCGCCTCACCGCCGACGACTATGGCGGACGCTACATACACTATGGCGTCAGGGAGCACGGCATGGCGGGCGCCATGAGCGGGCTGGCGCTGCATGGTGGCCTCATCCCCTATGGTGGGACGTTCCTGACCTTCACGGACTACTGCCGGCCGGCGATACGCCTGGCGGCCATGATGGGCGTTCGGGTCGTGTATGTGATGACGCACGATTCCATCGGTCTCGGCGAAGACGGCCCCACGCACCAGCCGGTCGAGCACCTGGCCGCGCTCAGGGCCATCCCTAATCTTCGCGTTCTGCGGCCGGCCGACGCGATCGAGACCGCCGAGTGCTGGCAGGTGGCCCTGGAACATGCGGGCGGACCGTCGGTCATCGCGCTCACGCGCCAAGGCGTCCCGCCGGCGCGGGGCGAGCGCGACGGCGAGAACCTGTGTGCCCGAGGCGGCTACGTCATCGCGAAGAGCGACGGCCGGCGCGCGGCGAGCATACTCGCGTCTGGCTCCGAGGTGGCGATCGCCCTCGAAGCGCGGGCGAGACTGGCCGCCGAGGGCTTCGCCGTGGCCGTGGTCTCGCTGCCGTGCTGGGAGATCTTCGATGCCCAGCCGGATGACTACCGTCGGGACGTTCTCGGGTCGGCGCCACGTGTGGCGGTGGAAGCCGCGCAACCGTTCGGCTGGACGCGCTATGTCGACGGCGAGGACGCGGTCGTCGGCATGACGACTTTCGGCGCGTCGGCGCCGTACAAGGCGCTCTACGAGCACTTCGGCATCACCGCCGACAGGGTCGCCGCGAAGGTTCGAGAGCGGTTGGGGTGACGACCGGACCGACCGCATCGGCACGCGCGGAAGGTCGCGCGAGCGGGGTCCTTCGTTCGAGAGGGAAGGAGAGTCATGGCTGTACGGGCTGCGATCAACGGCTTTGGCCGCATCGGGCGGCTGGTCTTGCGGGCGGCTTACGAGCAGGGGCGGAAGGACGTCGAGTTCGTCGCCATCAACGACCTCGGCTCGGCCCAGGACAATGCCCATCTGCTGAAGTGGGACTCGGTGCACGGACCGTTTCCGGGTGAGATAAAGGTCGGCAAGGACTGGATCGACCTGGGGCGCGGCAAGATAAAGGTCTTCGCCGAGCGCGATCCCGCCAAGCTCCCCTGGGCCAAGCTGGGCATAGACGTGGTGATGGAGTGCACCGGCCTGTTCAACACTCGCGAAGCCGCTGGAAAGCATGTTGCCGCGGGCGCCAGACGGGTGCTGATCTCGGCGCCGGCCAACGACGCCGATCTCACCATCGTCTATGGCGTGAACGACGACAAGCTCAGGAAGAAGCACCGGATCGTCTCCAACGCCTCGTGCACCACGAATTGCCTCGCCCCGGTCGCCGCCGTCATGGACAAGGCCGTAGGGATCCGGCACGGCTTCATGACCACGGTCCACAGCTACACCGGCGACCAGCGGGTCGTGGACACGCTGCACAAGGACAGGCGCCGGGCGCGGGCCGCCGCAACGGCCATGATCCCGACGACGACGGGTGCGGCCCGCGCGGTCGGGCTGGTGCTGCCACGGCTCGCCGGCAAGCTGGACGGCACGGCGGTCCGGGTGCCGACGCCGAACGTGTCGATGATCGACCTGGTCTTCGAGGCAAGGCGCAAGACCACGGCGGACGAGATCAACGGGGCCGTAGAGAAGGCGGCAAACCGCGGTCGGCTCAAGGGCGTGCTCACGACCAACGCCGATCCGCTGGTTTCCACGGACTTCAATCACAATCCGTCGAGCTCGGTGTTCGATCTGAACGAGACCCAAGTGATCGACGGGAAGATGTGCCGGGTGCTCAGCTGGTACGACAACGAGTGGGGTTTCTC
>JBHICL010000464.1:0-3137 GCA_046759605.1 Alphaproteobacteria bacterium
CGCTGCCGCTCTACGCCGAGGAGGCCTATCCCGAGCGGATAAGCCTGGTCCGGTTTGCGCCGGGGGCCGCGACATCGGACCACGACCATCCCGGCGGCGAGGAGCTCTTCATCCTCGATGGCGAGCTGGAGGACAAGTACGATACCTATGTGGCGGGGAGCTGGGTCCGCTATCCCACAGGCAGCCGCCACGTTGCTCGCTCACCGAGCGGCTGCACCCTCTACGTCAAGAAGGGACACCTGCCGGGCTGACTTGCCGGCAAAGAGGCCGACCGGACGCGACCGCGCCGCCCCGGGTAAGAACCAGGAGGTCTACATGCCGAGGCCGGCTTTCACGGCATTCACGGCCTCCTGGCTGCCATCGAGGGTGGTGACGCCTTCGAGCCAGGCTGCGAGAAGGTCCGGCTGCTCGGTCAGCAGTCTCGCTGCCGCGTCTTCCGGCGACATGCCTTCGCCCAGCATCCAGTTCATCATGGTGTTCTCGACGTCCAGCGTGAAGGCGAGCTGGCTGAGGAGTCGCGCCACGTTCGGGCACATCTCGGCATAATCCTTACGGGTCAGGGTGTAGACCGTGGCGCCGCCGAAGTTGGGACCGAACCACTCGTCGCCGCCGTCGAGATACGCCATTTCGAAGTTGCTATTCATCGGATGCGGCTCCCAACCGAGGAAGACGATCCAATTGTCGCCGCGGGTTGCGCGATCGACCTGGGACAGCATCCCCTGCTCGCTCGACTCCACGAGTTCCCACCCACCGAGATCGAAGGCTTCCGCGTCGATCATGCTCTGGATAAGCTCGTTGCCGTCGTTGCCGGGCTCGATCCCATAGATCTTGCCGTCGAACTTGTCCTTGAACCTGGCCAGGTCCGCGAACGACTTCACGCCCCCGTCGTACACGTACTTCGGCACCGCGAGGGTGTACTTGGCGCCTTCGAGGTTGGTCGCGAGCCGTTCCACCGATCCGTCATTGAAATACGGATCGATCATGTCCTGCTGCGTCGGCAGCCACAGCCCGAGGAACGCGTCGATGTCGCCCGTGCTGAGGCTCTTGAAGGTCACGGGCACCGAAAGCACCGTCGCCTTCGGTTCATAGTCGAGCGCTTCGAGGATCTTCGACGCGATGGCCGTCGTCGCCGTAATGCAGCTCCACCCCACGTCCGAGAAATGCACCGTTTCGCACGATTGCGGATCGGCGGCGTGCGCCGGCCCGGCCGCAAGCGCGAGCGCTATTGCGGAACCAAGCGTTGTCGTCTTGAGATGATGCAACATCCTTCCCTCCCTGAGATCGATCAGCCACCGCTCGACGCCCGGGCAGGGGTGCGTCGGGGCTGTTTTCCAGATGCGGCGAGTGGCGCCGCCCAAGCCTTGCCTTATCAAAGGCGCGCCCCGGGATGGGATCAAGCGAAAACGACACGACTCCGGTGTTGACACCATGCACGAATGCCCCGTTCCTGTGGGTCGGGCTTGCGGCAGGGGGCGGGATCCCATGACGAATGAACCGGAAGCTGTAAAGGAGCGCCTACGCCGGCACGTGACGGCGCTGTCCGTCGAGATCGGCGAGCGCACGTCGATGAATCCCGCCTCCCTCGCCCATGCCGCGGGCTACGTAGGCCGGGTTTTCGAGGGCACGGGGCTTCGGGTCGACGAGCAGAGCTACGAGTACCGGGGGGCGCGCGTGGTCAACCTGGTGGCGACCCGGAACGACGAACGGGATCCACGGGCCTATTATCTCGTGGGCGCTCATTACGACACGGTACCGGGCACCCCGGGGGCCGACGACAACGCGAGCGGCGTCGCCGTCCTCCTGGAGCTCGCGCACGCCGTCGCCTCCGGAAGTCTGGGCGCGCCGGTGCGCCTCGCCGCCTTCACACTCGAGGAACCGCCGGCCTTCATGACGCGCAACCAGGGGAGCCGCGTATTCGTGCGCCGGCTCGCCGAGACCGGGGACCGCATCCTCGGCGCGATCATCCTCGAGATGGTGGGTTATACCAGCCCGCGCCAGCGCTATCCCTTCGTGCTCCGCTTCGCCGGATACCCCCGCGCGGGCGATTACATCGGCATTATCGGCAACTGGCGCTCCCGCCGGTTCGGCCGCACGGTCCTCAGGGGCTTTCGCGGGAACCCGGACCTACCGGTCGAGTCCCTGTTCGTCCCCCTCAACGGCTGGCTGCTGCCGGCGACCAGGCTCAGCGATCACGCCTCGTTCTGGGACAGCGGCCTGCCGGCCGTGATGGTGACGGATACGGCGTTCATGCGGAACCCGAACTATCACCTGCCCTGGGACACCGTGGAGACGTTGGACTTCGACTTCATGACGCAGCTGGTGCGCAGCCTGGAGCTTGCCCTCGCGGAACTCCCGGCCGCGTCAGGGTAGCTCGCCGTTCATCCCGTCGCCGTTCATCCCGTCGCCGTTCATCCCGTCGCCGTTCATCCCGTTCGCAGGCGGTGGGGTGATGTCGCCGCCGATCGGACCCTGCTGGATGACCGTACGGTCGAGGGACACCGCCGCCGGCACCGGACCGAGGAAGGGATTGAGGGTGGCCGGGACGCGGAAGTTCATGGTCGAGCGTAGGATGCCGCAGTCCCACCGGTAGCCCGCCGGCGTTCCCTCCATCCTGTTCTCGTGGAAGAACCGGCACTCGCAGCGAACGTTCGCCTGGGCGCTCAGCTGTCCTGCGGTCTCGGGCGTGCACTGAAATGCCTGGGCGTGGGCGGCGGGTGGCGTCAGCGCAAGGGTGGCAATCGCCGCCACGGCGGCAGCCACAGGTCTCAGCCCGCGGCGAAATTTTCGGCTGGTTACGCCATCACGAAATAAATGCACAGATTGGCAGCGGCTATAATCGTCCATCCCCAGACGATAGTCGATCCGACGATAGCGGAAAGGCCTCTTTTGCTCTTCGCGCCTACTTCCTCTGACGCACGATCTAAATTCATTGAGGAGAATACTGACAGAGTGGCGGTGCGAATCATGATTACCTCAATAGCGTATGGCCTCATCCAAACGGACGAGGATTATATCCAGCCGGATTACCATGTCTCTTTCCTTAAAGGCGTAGGTCGGAGACTCTTTCGAGCTAGAATCGGCGTCGCTCCAAAAGGTGCGGGTGGGCCTTCCACCCGTGAGGGCGCGCCCGAACTCGC
>JBHICL010000465.1:0-3132 GCA_046759605.1 Alphaproteobacteria bacterium
AGATGTGAGGCCGGAGCATGAAGGCGTTCGCAACCTGGTTGCTCGGGACTCTGGCTGCGTTCGCCATTCTGAGCGGCTCCTATCACACCTCGCTCAGCGACAATCCGCGAAAGGTCCTGGTGATCGTCGATAGCTCCTTTCCCATGGAACCTGTCTGGCACCGTGTCCGGGAACGGCTCAAGGAGCTCGACGATCAGCGATATTCCGAATTCGCCCTGTTCACGGAAAAGAGCCGGATCCACGGCTGGGAGTCCCGGCTGAGCCCAGGTCGGTTCACGCCATACGGGCCGCGACGCTTCGACCGGCTGCTCGGTGGACCGACGTCCGCCGAGTTCTCCGAGGCGAACACGGTCTATCTGCTCACCAACGCGCCCGCGGGCGAGATCGAGGCTTTTGGCGACTGGGAGATCATCCGTCCCTAGATAGTCGAAGCACGGTATCTGGACGATCTCGGGCGAGCGACCTGCTCAACGCCAGGGGCGCCATTCGCGCGCCCGTCGCCGCGCCTCCTCGATCTGCTCCTCTGTCATGTCGAGCTCCAGCGCGTCCCTGATAGCGGCGCCGCTGTCGTCCCCGAGGTTCTCGGCAAGGCTGAGCCACATGTGCGCCGCCACGAAGTCCTGCTCGACACCGTCCCCCGAGATATGACGGAGCCCGAGCGCGGTCCGCGCGGCGTTGTTGCCGCGCTGGGCCGCCCTCCGAAACCACCTGACCGCCTCGGCTTCGTCCTCCGGCACCCCCCGGCCCACCTCGAACAGCCGGGCCAGGCGAAGCTGCGCCCGCGACAGGCCCTGATCGGCGGCGCGCCGGTACCACCGGGCCGCGACCTCATAGTCCGGCGGGAGGCCACGCCCTTCCTCGTAAAGCACACCGAGGTTGAGCTGCGCCTCCGCGTGCCCGGCTTCGGCGGCGCGTCCGAACCATTCAATGGCCCGCGCGAAGTCCTGCGCGACGCCGAGCCCGGCCGCGTAGTGGCTGGCGAGAAAGTTCGCCGCCTGGATGTTGCCGGCCTCCGCGGCGCGATGGAACCAGTGGACGGCGCGCGCATGGTCCCGAGGCACCCCCAGGCCGTTCGCGTGCATGAAGCCGAGCGCGGTCTGAGCGGGCGTGTGGCCTTGCTCCGCCAGCGGCTCCAGCTCGGCCAAGGCCGTCGCATAGTCGCCCTGGTTGAACGCGAACAGCCCGGCCTCGTAGCTGGACCAGGCCGGGACCGGCCACGCCGCCAGGAGTACAACAGCGAGAAGAACGCGCCTCGCGACGCGTCCCCCGACATCCGAACCGACACCAGGGAGCCGGAGGAACCCCACGGCTGACGGGAGTGCTGGCATCGACCCTCCTGTTGACCGCGACGGCACGAAACGCACCGGAGCCCGTGGATTATGCCGCGGGGCGCAACTTTGGCTCCAATCCGTCGCGCGTATCGTGCTATTACCGCATGAGCTTATTTATCCATCGATTCATCACAACCGAAATACGACCTCCGGGAGGGTCTACATGAGCGACATCGTTCTGAACACACAGGACGGCGGCACGACCACCGTGGCCACCGATGATCTCGACGGGTTACGCACCTCCCTTCGCGGCTCGTTATGCCTGCCGGGCGACGACGGCTATAACGAGGGGCGGACCCTTTGGAATGCCATGATCGACAGGAAACCGGGCGCCATCGTACGGTGCGCGGGCGCCGCCGACGTGGTGCGCGCCGTGAACTTCGCGCGCGAGAACAGCCTGCAGCTTGCCGTGCGCAGCGCCGGCCACAACATCGCCGGCAATGCCGTTTGCGACGGCGGCCTCGTGATCGATCTCTCGCCCATGAAGTCCGTGCGGGTCGACCCGATCAACCGCACCGCTCGGGTGGAGCCCGGTGTCACGCTGGGAGATCTCGACAACGAGGCGCAGGGGTTCGGCCTCGCCACGCCGCTCGGCATCAACTCGACCACGGGCGTGGCCGGGCTTACCCTCGGCGGCGGTTTCGGCTGGCTGAGCCGGAAGTACGGCATGACCGTCGACAATCTTCTGGCCGCCGACGTCGTCACAGCCGCGGGCGAGCTCGTGCGCGTGAGCGAGAGCGAGGAGCCCGATCTGTTCTGGGCAATCCGGGGCGGCGGAGGCAACTTCGGCGTGGCGACATCTTTCGAGTTCCGGCTTCATCAGGTGGGCCCTGAGGTCATGTCCGGCCTCATCGTTCATCCTTACGCCCACGCCGCGGAGCTGTTCGAAAAATACAAGCAGTTCGTCAGCGACGTGCCCGACGAGCTCACCGTCTGGGTGGTGCTGCGCAAGGCGCCGCCGTTGCCGTTCCTGCCGGAGGAATGGCACGGGAAGGAGGTCTTCATTTTTGCCGCGTGCCACGCGGGGGATCTGGAAGAGGGCAGGCGGGCGCTCGCGCCTCTACAGGCCATCGGCGAGCCTATCGCCGACGTCATCTCGCCCCATCCGTTCCTGGGCTGGCAGACGGCCTTCGACCCGCTGCTGACGCCGGGCGCGCGCAACTACTGGAAGTCGCACGATTTCGCGGAGCTCGGTGACGCGGCAATCGGCGCCATCATCGAATACGCGGGGAACCTGCCTACGCCGGAGTGCGAGATCTTAGTGGTGCATCTCGGCGGGGCGATGAGCCGGGTGGCCAAGGATGCGATGGCCTACCCGCACCGGGACACCCAGTTCATTCTCAACGTGCATACGCGGTGGCGCGAACCGGAGCAGGACGCCGAGTGCATTGGGTGGGCGCGCAAATTCTTCAACGCAACCGCGCCTCACGCCACCGGCGGGGTGTATGTGAACTTCATGCCCGAGGACGAGGTGGACCGTGTGCAGGGCGCCTACGGACCCAACTTCGACCGGCTCGGGGCGCTCAAGGCCAAGTACGATCCCGCGAACCTGTTCCGCCTGAACCAGAACATCCAGCCAGCGAAAGCGGCGGCTTAGGCGGTCGAACATTCCCAACCGGGTAGGATGGGGGCCACGAACCCCCTCCTACCCGGACACTCCTGGCCCTGTTTGGTTCGATAAGCACAACTCGATCAAGGGGGGACGCAGAAATGACCAAACTGAAATCACATACGCTTTCGGTGCTTGGCGTCGCCGCACTCGTCGGTACCGTCGTGTTCGGAACGAACCCAGCGTCGGCTC
>JBHICL010000466.1:0-3130 GCA_046759605.1 Alphaproteobacteria bacterium
GCTCGTAGCGCCGGCGCGGCTCAGTCCCAGCCGCTATCCACCATCGCCCGGTGTTCGTTATTTTCGAGGGGTAAGACCAACGACGGCCTTGCCTTTGGCCGACTCTGGCTCGTGCAATTTTGGTTCCGCCGTGCACATCGTCCTCCCGTTTCGACGCAGAGCTATCCGGCACCGGGAGTCTTTAGAGGCAACGCTGGTTGGGGTTCGGCATAGAACAACGGTTGGCTGGAGTCGTGAGCGCGGTCAAAGGGGCGGCGTACCCGCACACCTGTTCCGTCGGCTTCAGCCTGGCGCATAGCCTGCTGAAGCTGCTGCGCTGTCTCTCTGTTCCATGGCAAAACGTAGGCGCGCGGCTCCAGGATTTCGTCAACCTGAAGCCAAAGGTAGATTGCCTCGTTCTCCCGTATGCTTGCTCCAAGGACTGTGGCCTCGGGGACGGCCCGAACCGCCCATTCCATGGTGACAGGCTTTGGCTTCCCCAAAAGACCAACAAAGCTTGCGTAAACGGTCGGCATCAGCAAGGCGGTGAGCAGCAGCGCCAGAACTTTTATCCGCAGAGCCCGCCGCGCCCAGACCGTGATGCTGGCGAGCGTCGCGCCGATCAAAACCACGATGCCAAATAAGTAGGTTAGATAGTCCATCGCTTCGTTGCGCCCTCACAGCGGCGTCAGCGCCGGGCTGCTCGCAGATCCTGTTGCAAGTTGTGGATGCTCCCTGGAACCAGGTGGCCCGTGTCGTCGAGCGTGAACCTGACCACGGTGAGTTCCTGACCAACGCGCCCAAGCTCGACGTTCTTGGTGGCGATCGGTTGGATTGCGCTGGCGCCATCTGCCTTGACGCTGACGGCCACGACAGCTGTCACAGGCAGCCGACCATCGCGGTTGCGGAACAGATGCAGATTGACCGTGTACTCGCCGGCAGGCGCGCCCCGGCTGAAGGCGACCTCATAGTTTAGCCCGCCGGCGTCGCTGGAGTGGCCAAGGTCGTCCCTAAGGAGGTTGAAGATCCGCCCACCTTTGTTCGAGTAGCCGACAGGCACCTCGCCCGGTGCCTCGACCCAGAGATCGACATCCGTGTCGAAGTCATCCGGCCAGCGCACCTCGACGATGACGTTTCCAGGCGGCCGTGTCGGCTCAATTGCCTTTACCGGAGGGTTGAGATGCGGCAGTAGCAGGATGACAATCGTAACGAAGCCCAGGAGTGCAAGCATGATGACGTCGCGGAAGACCGTACCGTCGTCGTTTTCATCAGGCAGGAATGGGTCGCGCATTAGCTTCTCCCAGACCGACAAGCGCCGCGACGAGCTTCACCGCGCCGCCGGCCAGGATATGGTAGTTGACGGTTAGCCACAGATTCAGTACCGCGCCCACGAGAGTCGTATAGAGCGCCACCGACATGCCGCGTATCAGCTCCGTGACCATTGGCGCGATCGCACGGACGTCCGCGGCGGCGCTTGGGTCTACACCCGACAGGGCGATGATGAAGCCGAGCACGGTCCCAACAAGCCCAAGGAGCACCAGGCTGTTGGCCACGTGACGCACGATGGCAATCCGGTTGGCGACCGTGACGCGCAGAGTGGATGCGGTTATCGAACGACTTCCTGATCCACGGTTCGCGACTTCCGCGAGGTAGCTCGCGGCCCAGGACCGACGGCAGGGGTCGAAGTTCCGAACACAGTTCTGCTCGACACTAACCTGCCAAACCTTGCGGGCGCAGACTGCAAGACCAAAAAGGAAGATCAGGAAAATCCCCGCCGACAGCCCGGTGTCTTCGGCCTCGACGACGGTGTCTATCCAACCTCGCATGTAAGCTGCGCCCAGCAGGGCGAACGCCGCGACGTTGAAGACCGTGAACCGCAGCACCAGCAGGTACCGAAGCGTCCCAGCCGCGGACGTATCAGGCGCATCCAACACGTCCCGCTCATGGGCAATCGGAACGACCCTGACGCGATCCTCGGGGCCTTCGTCATCTATGAGAGGGCGCGCACCTTGAACATTCCGCATCACTTGTGGCCCGCGTGCTCCAGGGCCATCAAGGAGCGCCGATGGCGGAAGGGCCAGATGGTGGCCGTCCGTTGAGCAAGGAGTATGCCCAGTACCCCATCCCACCCGTTGGTCCGGCAGGTTTCCAGGGCGGCATCGAACCCGAGGCTGGAAACAAGTACCGCGGCCAAATCTGCCTGGTATCGACGGTTGCCGTCACTAGAGCTGACTGACTCGCCCGGCATGTCATCTACTCCCCTACCGCGGCGTTATGGCGGCTGTCTGGAGCTGGGTCATCGACGTCCAGCGCTGTCCCGAAGCAACCACGCGGCTCATACCGTTCGGCATGGTCAGGATGATTGTCCAAGTTGATCCGTCTCTGGTCGAGAACACCTCGATGAGACCGCCAT
The DNA here is from genome assembly GCA_046759605.1 of Alphaproteobacteria bacterium. Taxonomy (GTDB): domain Bacteria; phylum Pseudomonadota; class Alphaproteobacteria; order UBA6615; family UBA6615; genus JBHICL01. The sequence continues at coordinate 2,393 of JBHICL010000466.1, forward strand.
CATTGGCGAGGCCGAAGGCCACTTGCGCCTCGGCGTACTTGTTGCCGAGCACCTTGACCACGTCATCGCGTGGACCATTGGCCGACTGCGCCACGGCGGGGCGCGACAGCAGCGCCGCACCAAGTAGAAGCGACGTTGTGACCGCGACGGAAATGAATATCCGAGCGATCCAATAACTCGGTCTGGTGAGATGGGTTTCGAAGAATTTCATGGCGATCTCCCGTCATGCAAACACTTTGTTGGGTGACCAGCGGTAACCCATAAATTCACTGTTGCATTCCAAAGTTCTGGCATCATGTTGGTTTTCTCAGAGATCAGAGAAGTGATGACAATCACTTTTCACATGGACTTTACTGTTTGTGCTTGTCGTTAGTTTTTTGCTCGTGTTCTTTAATCACGCCGCTCCAATCATCCCGTGATGTCCTCTGCGGCCCGGTTGGTTGCAGGATCAGATCTGTTGAAACCGAGTAAAGACACCGTGAAATGTGATGCTCGTCACAACATAACGTGAACTGTGTCGCCACATTTGCGATCGTCCTAAGCAACCAAGTCATGACAGAAGGAAATCAGCAATGACGACATCAAAGGCCCTGCTGGGCGCCGTGCTGTTGGCCGGCGGCCTGACGATCGGCTCTCTTACCGCCTCAGCCGCTGAGATGCCCTCGTCGTTCGTTCTTGCGGCCGCGCCGCACGAGGTGACCACGACGATGGTGAAGCAGACGTTGGAAGGGCTTGGCT
>JBHICL010000467.1:0-3129 GCA_046759605.1 Alphaproteobacteria bacterium
TGCAACCCACAGAACGCGGCGATCTGCTCGAACGTGAGCGCCGTGTTCTCGACCAGCCAAACAGCGGTGGCCTTAGGCATAAGCGGCAAAACCATCCACCCTCTCTCTTCCGACTAGCGGCTGTTCGGGAGTGGTCTCTATATATGCCTCGCCGCGCTTCAATTCAAAGCCGTTTCGGCGGCCCCGTCGTCAACCGTGAGCACGATCTTCCCGATATGGCGGCTCGACTCCATGAGGGCATGCGCCTCGGCGGCCCGGGCGAGCGGGAAGGTCGCGTGGATGAGCGGGCGCACCTTGCCCGCTTCGAGAAGCGGCCAGACGTGGGTCCTCAGCGCCTCGGCGATCATGCCTTTCTCCGCCACCGAGCGCGGCCTGAGGGTGGAGCCGGTAATCGTGAGACGCCGCCGCATGAGGCGACCGAGGTCGAGCTCCGCCCTGGCGCCGCCCATGAGCGCGATCTGCGCCAACCGGCCTTCGACCGCGAGCACCGCGAGATTGCGCGGCAGGTAGTCCCCTCCAACGATGTCCAGGACCACGTCCACGCCGCGCCCATCGGTGAGCTCGCGCACGATCTCAACGAAGTCCTCCTCGCGATAGTTGATCGCGCGCTCCGCGCCCAGGGCCTCTGAGGCCGCCTGTTTCTCCGCATTGCCGACGGTGACGAAGACGCGTGCACCGAACGCGCGGGCGAGCTGGATGGCCGTCGTGCCGATACCGCTGGACCCGCCGTGGATCAGCACCGACTCGTTGGCCCCGAGCGTCGCGCGCTCGAAAAGATTGGTCCAAACGGTGAAGAACGTTTCGGGGATCGCCGCCGCATGCACCATGTCGAGTGGCGCGGGCACGCCGAGCGCCTGGGGCGCCGGGACGACCGCATACTCGGCATAGCCGCCGCCGGCGACCAGCGCGCACAGTCGCTCGCCCACCTCCCAGCCGGACACGCCCGCGGCCTTGGCGACCACGGTTCCCGCGAGCTCCAGCCCCGGGATGTCCGAGGCGCCCGGAGGCGGCGGATAGCCGCCCTGGCGCTGCATCACGTCCGGCCGGTTCACACCGGCGGCCGCGACGCGAACCAGGAGCTCCCCCGCGCTCGGGACCGGCAGCGGTCGCCGAGCAGGCTTGAGAACGTCGGGTCCGCCGGGCTCGGCGATCTCGATTATCGTCATGGCCTCTGGCAGTGGATCGGACATCGGGTACTCCGGGCCGTGGATGAGATGGGGGCGGTCGGGAGCCATCACTTGCGGGTGCTCGCCGGGCGCGGCAGACTCCCGTATACGAAGAATCGGCGCAACGCCTACGCCGGCAAGAGTAGCACGCCCAGGGGAGGACAGCATGGACGAGGACGATCTGGAGCCTCAGCAACCGAAACGCAAGCAGGTTTTCGTGCCGTTGCCGGTCGAGCCGCTCTCGATCGAGGAGTTGGAGCGTTACATCGAATTCCTGCACGTGGAAATCGAGCGCGCCAAGGCGGAGATCCGGGCGAAGCAGTCTCTGCGCGGCGACGCGGAGGCGTTGTTTCGCAGGTAGGCCGCCATGCCCAGGATCTATGATCGCGATCTCGACAAGACCCCGGCGAACCATGCCACGCTCACGCCGCTGAGCCTGCTTGCGCGCGCAGCTTCCGTCTACCCCGAGCGGGTCGCCGTGATCCACGGGGCGTTGCGCCTGAGCTGGGCCGAGACCTATGCCCGTTGCCGCCGGCTTGCCTCGGCGCTCGCGGCGCGCGGGGTGGGGCCGGGCGATACCGTGGCGGTGCTGGCGCCCAACGTTCCCGCGATCTACGAGGCCCATTTCGGCGTGGCCATGACGGGCGCGGTCCTGAACACAATCAACATCCGGCTCGATCCCGCGACGGTCGCGTTCATCCTCGAGCACAGCGCCGCCAAGTTTCTGATCTCCGACAGCGAGTACGCCGACACCGTCGGACGGGCGCTACGGTCGATGTCGGCGCCGCCCACGGTCATCGATATCCGCGACCCCGCGGTCGAGGGCGGGGGCGAGTGTCTGGGCGAGATGGACTACGAGGGCTTCCTCGAGACGGGCGATCCCGACTTCGCGTGGTCCCTGCCCGACGACGAATGGGGCGCGATCTCGCTCAACTACACATCCGGCACAACCGGCGACCCGAAGGGGGTCGTCTATCACCATCGCGGCGCCTTCCTGAACGCGCTCGGCAACGCGTTGGCGTGGGACATGCCCCACCACCCGGTCTATCTGTGGACCCTGCCGATGTTTCACTGCAACGGCTGGTGCTTCCCGTGGACCGTCGCGGCCCTTGCCGGAACCAACGTCTGCCTGCGCAAGGTGGAGGCGTCCGCCATCTACGGGGCGATTTCCGAGCACCGCGTCACCCACCTGTGCGGCGCCCCCATCGTCATGCAGATGATCACGAACGCGAGCGATTCCGAACGCGCTCCGTTCGACCACCAGGTGCAGATGATGACCGCGGCGGCGCCGCCGCCGGCCACGATCCTGGCCGAGATGGCGCGTCAGGGCTTCAAGGTGACCCACGTCTACGGCCTCACCGAGAGCTACGGGCCGGCCGTGGTCTGCGCGTGGCACGAGGAATGGGATGGGCTCTCGCCGGACGAGCAGGCGGCGCTCAAGGCGCGCCAGGGGGTCCGCTATCCGGTGCTCGATGGCCTCATGGTCGCCGATGCCGCCTCCCTCGCCCCCGTGCCAAGGGACGGCAAGACCATGGGCGAGGTGTTCATGCGCGGCAACATCGTCATGCGCGGCTATCTGAAGAACCCGACGGCCACGGACGAGGCGTTCGAGGGCGGCTGGTTCCACACGGGCGACCTCGGTGTCTGGCACCCCGACGGCTATATCGAGCTCAAGGACAGGTCCAAGGACATCATCATATCCGGCGGGGAGTCGATCTCGTCGATCGAGGTGGAAGGCGCGCTCTATCGCCACCCGGGCGTCGCCGCGGCGGCGGTGGTGGCCAGGCCCGACGAGAAGTGGGGCGAGACGCCGTGCGCCTTCGTCGAGCTCGCGCCCGACGCCCGAGTGACCGAGCGCGAGCTCATCGACCACTGTCGCGATCAGATCGCCCACTACAAGTGCCCGCGTTACGTTGTGTTCGGCCCGCTGCCCAAGACCTCCACCGGCAAGATCCAGAAGTTC
>JBHICL010000468.1:0-3128 GCA_046759605.1 Alphaproteobacteria bacterium
TCCTACAGCCGGGACGAGAACGTCGCCGACGCATGGGCGCTGGGTCGCCTCATGGGCGCGCTGGACGGCCTGCCGAAGCCCACCATCGCCAAGGTGCAGGGACCGGCCTATGGCGGCGGCGTCGGGCTGGTCGCCTGCTGCGACATGGCGGTGGCCAGCAACACCGCGGTCTTCTCCCTGTCCGAGGTGAAGCTCGGCCTCATACCGGCGGTCATCAGCCCCTACGTCATCGCGGCGATAGGCGTGCGAGCGGCCCGTCGCTACTTCCTCACCGCCGAGCGCTTCGACGCGGCGGATGCGTTCAGGCTCGGTCTCGTGCATGCGGTCGTCCCCGCGGACGAGCTGGAAGCCACAACGGGGGCCATCGTCGCCGCGCTCAGCCAGGGCGGCCCCAACGCCATCGCGGAATGCAAGTCGCTCATCCGGCGCGTCGCCTCGAACCCGATGGATGAGCGGATGGTCTCCGAAACCGTCGAACGCATCGCGACCGTCCGCGCGACCGAGGAGGCCCGGGAAGGGGTGGCGGCGTTTCTCGAAAAGCGCGAGCCCCGCTGGCGCTCGCGCTAGCCGATGCGCGCCTGCCGGCGGATAATCGACGCGGAGCCAGGTCAGACGAAGCGATGTTCGGTTCGCTGCTGATCGCCAACCGTGGCGAGATCGCCTGCCGCGTGATCCGCACCGCCCGACGCATGGGGCTCAGGACCGTGGCGGTCTATTCGGATGCCGACGCCGGCGCCTTGCACGTCGCCCAGGCGGACAGCGCGGTCCGCATCGGCCCGGCGCCGGCGCGGGAAAGCTATCTCGACATCGATGCCGTCGTCGCGGCGGCGGTCCAGGCCAGGGCCGAGGCCGTTCACCCGGGCTATGGCTTCCTGGCCGAGAACCCGGCCTTTGCCGAGGCCTGCGCCGAGGCCGGGCTCGTTTTCGTGGGCCCCTCGCCTGAGACGATCCGCGCAATGGGCGACAAGGCGGCGGCCAAGGCTCTCTTCGCGGCGGCGGGCGTGCCGGTGGTGCCCGGATACCACGGCGACGACCAGGACGACGGGCGCCTCGAGAAGGAGGCGGCCGGAATCGGCTTTCCCCTGGTCGTCAAGGCGACGGCCGGCGGTGGCGGCCGGGGCATGCGCGTGATCGCAGAGCCCGCCGAATTCCACGATGGCCTGAACAGCGCGCGGCGCGAGGCGGCCGCGGCCTTCGGCGACGACAGGGTCATGCTCGAGCGCTTCATCGCCGAGCCCCGGCACATCGAGGTCCAGGTCTTCGGCGACAGACACGGTCGGCTGGTGCACCTCTTCGAGCGTGACTGCACCCTCCAGCGCCGCCACCAGAAAGTCGTCGAGGAGGCGCCTTCGCCCCAGCTGGACGAAAAGACCCGGCGCGCCATGGCCCGGGCGGCGGTCACGGCGGCCAGGACGGTGGGCTATGTGGGCGCCGGCACGGTCGAGTTCATTGCCGCGCCCATGGGCGCGTTCCATTTCCTCGAGATGAACACCCGGCTCCAGGTCGAGCATCCGGTCACCGAGCTCATCACCGGGACGGACATGGTCGAATGGCAGCTCCGGATCGCCGCGGGCGAGCCCCTGCCGGCGTCCCAGAGGGAAATACGGAGAAGGGGGCACGCGATCGAGGCGCGGATCTATGCCGAGGATCCGGCGCGGGACTTTCTGCCCGCCCCCGGGCGGATCACGCACCTGCGTCCGCCACCAACGTCCCGCACTTTGCGCTTCGACACCGGCGTCAAGGCGGGCGACGAGGTGGGCACCCACTACGACCCGCTGCTGGCAAAGCTCGTGGTCTGTGCCGAGGACCGAAAGGCGGCCCTGGACCGGATGGCGCGCGCCCTCGAGGAGCTGGATCTGGCCGGGGTCGTAACGAACCAGCGATTCCTGGCCGCGCTCGTCAGGCACCCGGAGGTCGCGGCGAACCGGATCGACACGGGCTTCATCGAACGGCGGCTCGGCGAACTGCTTCCGTGTCCGCCGGCGGCGGATGCCACCACCGTCGCCCTTGTCGCCCTCGGCGTCCTGGCGCTGCGCGCCGAACGGACGAGGGATGCGGCCCGGCGGTCCGCGGATCCGCACTCGCCGTGGTCTCACGTGGACGGCTGGCGGCTGGCCGATTTCGTCCCACAGGCGCTGACCCTGCGCGACGGGAGCCAGGAGGTCACCGTTACCGGACGGTGGCGCGGCGACTTGTGGGAGCTCCAGCTACCCCACGGCACGGTCAGGGCGAAGGCCAGGCTCGGCCCGGAGGGCGAGCTGGAAGCGGAGATCGAAGGTCGGCGTCGAAACGCGTGTTTCCTGGAGCAGGGTCCCGGCCGGTTCTTGTTGATGCGACAAGGCGGCCGCGCCGAGTTCGTCGTCCCGGACCCGCACAGCCTGGACGCGGGCGGGGAGGCGGCCGGCGGCGGCCTTAGGGCCCCCATGCCCGGCCGCATCGTCAAGACCCTCGTCGCCGAGGGCGATAGCGTCGCCGCGGGACAGGCGCTGGTGGTGCTCGAGGCGATGAAGATGGAGCATACGATCAGGGCGCCCGCCGAGGGGCGGGTCGTCCAGCTCAACTGCGCATCCGGCGATCAGGTCGAGGAAGGGCTGGAGCTGCTGAGGCTCGCGGATACGGCGGGCGAGTGAGATGGCGCGCCGGCTTCCGAAACGTGTCGCGGTTTTCGAGGTGGGTCCCCGGGATGGACTCCAGAACGAGCCGCGCGCCGTGCCCACCCCAGTCAAGGTAGCCCTGATCGAGCGCCTGGCCGCGGCGGGGCTGCCGGCGGTGGAGGCCGGCAGCTTCGTTTCGCCCAAGTGGGTACCGCGGATGGCCGATACGGCCGAGGTGCTGGCCGGGATCGCGCGGCGAGCCGGCGTCCGCTACCCGGTGCTCGTGCCGAACATGACCGGATTCGACCGCGCCCTGGCCGCGGGAGCCGACGAGATCGCCATCTTCGCCGCCGCCTCGGAGACCTTCAGCCGCCGCAACATCAATTGTGGCATTGCCGAAAGCCTCGAGCGTTTCCGGCCGGTCTCCGACGCGGCGGCCGCGCGGGGCATACCCGTGCGGGGCTATGTGTCCTGCGCGTTGGGCTGTCCCTATGAAGGGACGATCGCGCCGAGCGCGGTGGCCGGCGTCGCCGG
>JBHICL010000469.1:0-3128 GCA_046759605.1 Alphaproteobacteria bacterium
GAGCGCTTGCTCATATCGAGCCCAACATCTCCTTCAGGTCACGAACGGCTGTTGACAGGCTGCCCGGGGTAGGTCTGGTGTGCGCTGCTTTCCGGACATGACGCGCCCGCGGCTTTTGAAGAGCAATTTGTGGACCGAGGCGTGAAGCTTTGAATCGCTAGCAAGCCCAGCCAAGCAATGAAGAACCTATGACGATTCGCTGGCTTCATGAAACCAGGGCGTGTAGCAAATGCCAACGATAAGCCCTTCGGGACTCATGAGGCGAGCGATCGTCTGCTTCCACGGTTCGACCTTTGCTGGATGCAAGAGCCTATACCCCTTTGCTTCAAGTTCTTTCGCGGCCGATTCGACATCCGCCACCTCAAATTCGACGGTGGCCTGTGGCACCGGGATATGGTCTGGCCATTCGTCCGTACCGAAGCAAGACGTGGCGGCATCGCGGAGCGACCAGAGGCCGAAGTGTTTTGCTCCTTCGAGCTTCTCGGTCATGGGATAGTCTCCTTCCAAGGGAAGATTCAAACCATCCATGTAGAGCCGCTTGCTCGCATACATGTCGGTCACAATTGGCGAGAACCCGGCGACGAACAGGACCTTCATTCTTAGCCTCCTCTCCGGATGGTTGTTTGATGGCCCGATCATCGTCCGCGCCCGTGGCGCGCCGTGAAAGGACTCTCTGGGGCCGCGGCCTCCCAGAGGCGCATTGAGGTGGAATTCTAGGGACCATGGTTCTATAGGCATCCACCACAGGGACGCCGTGCCGGCTCACTCGCCGTCCAGCAGGACTTCCCGTTTGCCCACGTGATTGGCCGCGCCGACCACGCCTTGCTTCTCCATTCGCTCGATGATGCGGGCCGCCCTGTTGTAGCCGATCTGCAGGTGCCGCTGGATGAAGCTCGTCGACGCCTTGCGCTCGCGAGCCACGAGGGCGACCGCCTCGTCGTACAACTGGTCGCTTTCGCTGCCAACGCGGCCCATATCGAAACCGGGAATGCCGGCTGCCGCGTCCTCGTCCTCGGTTACGTCGTCCAAATAGTCCGGCTCTCCCTGCGCCTTGAGAAAAGCGACGATTTCCTCGACGTCGGCGTCCGCCACCAAAGGTCCATGGACCCGGGTGATGCGCCCGCCGCCGGCCATGTAGAGCATGTCTCCCATGCCCAGAAGCTGCTCGGCGCCCTGCTCGCCGAGGATGGTGCGGCTGTCCACCTTCGTGGTCACCTGGAAGCTCACGCGGGTGGGGAAGTTCGCCTTGATCGTGCCGGTGACCACGTCGACCGAAGGCCGCTGCGTCGCCATGATCAGATGGATGCCGGCGGCGCGAGCCATTTGCGAAAGCCGCTGGATGGCCGCTTCCACGTCCTTGCCGGACACCAGCATCAGGTCCGCCATCTCGTCGACGACGACGACGATCTGGGGCAGACGTGTGGTGTCGAGGGGCTGGTCCTCGAAAACCGGCTTGCCGGTTTCGGCGTCGTAGCCGGTCTGAACCTTGCGTATTAACACCTCGCCGCGCTTGCCGGCCCGGTCCAGCCGCTGGTTGTAGCCGGCGATGTTGCGCACGCCGAGGAGCGACATGGCGCGGTACCGGTTCTCCATCTCCCGCACGACCCATTTGAGCGCCACCACCGCCTTCTTCGGGTCCGTCACCACGGGGGCCAGAAGATGGGGGATGCCATCGTAGACGGACAGCTCCAGCATCTTCGGATCGATCATGATGAACTTGCAGTCGTCGGGCCGCAGCCGGTAGAGCAGCGAGACGATCATGGCGTTCAACCCGACCGACTTGCCCGAGCCGGTGGTGCCGGCGACCAGGAGATGCGGCATGCGGGCGAGGTCGACCAAAACCGGCGCACCGCCAATGTCCTTGCCAAGCGCCAGGGTCAGGGTCCCCGGGGCCTTCTCGAACTCGGCCGAGGCCAACAACTCATATAGCGTGACCACCTCGCGGGTCATGTTCGGCAGCTCGATGCCGATCACGCTACGACCCGGCACGACCGCGATACGCACCGAGACGGCGCTCATGGAGCGGGCGATGTCGCCGGCGAGACCGATGACCCGGCTCGTCTTCGTGCCCGGCGCGGGCTCCAGCTCGTAAAGAGTCACCACGGGCCCCGGCCGCACCTTGACGATCTCTCCACGGACGCCGAAGTCCTCGAGGACCGCTTCGAGAAGGCGCGCGTTCTGCTCCAGGTTGTCCCGTCCCATTTCCGCTGTCGCCGGGCGCCCCGGCGGCGGCGTGAGCAGGTCGAGCGGCGGAAACTCGTGGGCGCCCGGGGGTACCGGCAGGTCGAGCCGCTGTTGCCGCGCCGCCCGACCTCGCCGGCCGGGCATGACGGGACCGGGACGGGGGGCAACGCGCGTGTCGCGGCCAAGCCCCGCCTGTGGCGCCGGGGCGGCGGCCGATTCCGCGAGTTGCTTCTCCGGAGGATCGAGCCTTGGTTCGAGGCGCCGGCGGCGGCCGCTCAGTCGCCGTGCGGTGCGCTCGACCCACGCGGTCCCGGTGATGGCGAAGCCTGCGGCGCTCCCCATCAGTCGTACCGCGTGCCTTGCGCCGCGTGCGGCGGCAAAGCCCGAGCGCAGCCATGCGACCGGCGGTATCGCCAGCATGTACAGCCATGACGCGACAGTCGCCGCCGCCAGCATGGCCAGCAGCACCGCCCCCACGGCGACGCCGAAATCGATACGCTGGACCTGGGCGAAGGCGATGTCGCCCAGCGCACCGCCAAGGCCGCTATGCTGGGACCAGAATTGGGGCGCGCCGAAGGCGGCGAGGGTGATCGATGCGAACGCGGTGGCGCAGGGAAGCAGGAGGATCCGCCGTCGCGCCAGCGGCACGACCCGGTGGCGCAGCAGGCCGAACCCCCACACCAGCAGCGTGACGACCGGCAGCCACGCGGCCAGCCCCAACGCCTGCAGCATCAGGTCGGCGGCATACGCGCCCGGCAGTCCCGCCAGGTTCCGCGGCGCTTCGTAGGTGGCGTTGTTGAGGGACGGGTCGGAGGGATCGTAGCTCGCAAGGGCAACCGCCAGGACCGCCGCGGCGGTCAAAAGACCGAGTCCCACAAGCTCGAAGATGCGACGCTTCAGGAACACCCGGAGCGCCGCGGGCAGGAACGCCCGCCCGCCGATAC
>JBHICL010000470.1:0-3109 GCA_046759605.1 Alphaproteobacteria bacterium
CGTCACCGCCCTCATCGGCGAGCTTCTCATCGCCCATAAACGCTAGCCCTGGACACAGGGCCACCTGATGTGCCAGGATGCTTGCCGTGGACGGTTCGGTCCTGGCCAACGGGCGCGAGTTGACGCCTGCGGTGTTGGCTCGGATTGCCAGGGAAGTGGAGACGCGTCCCGAGCTGAGCCGCACGCAGCTCGCGCGCGACGTCTGCGCCTGGCTCGGGTGGGAGGGCCACGACGGTGAGCCCAAGGTGACCAGCTGTCGGATCGCGCTGCGTCAGCTCGAGCGTCGCGGGCTCATCGCCCTGCCTGAGGCGAAGGGGGGATTCTCTCGGGCAGCGCCGAGCGGGCCGGGCGCGCCTCCTGCCAGCCCGATCACCTGTTCGCTCGACGAGTTGGGAGAGCTGTCGTTCGTCGCCGTGACGAGCGCGCAGCAGGATCTGCATGCGCAGTGGAACGATCTGATGGCGCACCACTACCTGGGGCTTGGGCCGCTAGTCGGCCGTCAGGTGCGCTACCTTGTGGGAAGCGATCACGGCTGGGTCGGCGCGCTGGCGTTCAGCGCCGCAGCCTGGGCCGTGGCCGCGCGCGATCAGTGGATCGGCTGGAGCCGCCGCGCGCGCGAGGCCAACCTGCAATACGTGGTGGCGAACTCGCGGTTCTTGGTGCCGCCCTGGGTCGACGTCCCGAACTTGGCCTCGAAGCTGTTGGCGGTGTCCACACGACAATTGCCCCAGGACTGGCAGGAACGCTACGGGTACCAGCCAGTCCTGGTAGAAACCTATGTCGAGCACGCACGCTTCGCGGGCACGTGCTACCGGGCGGCCACCTGGCAGCACGTGGGCCAGACCTGCGGTCGCGGACGCCAGGATCGGACCGAGCAACGCGATCAGCCCATCAAGGACATCTACCTGTGTGCGCTGCAGCCCGACTGGCGCGCGACCCTGCGGCGCGAGCCGGGGCCGCGCCCGCCGCGCCTGGCGGCGCCGGCCGATTGGGCCGAGGAAGAGTTTGGCGGCGCCGCGCGCGGCGCTGCGCGGCGCCGCCCGCGGCTCCTCGAGCTGGCCCGGACGTTCTACGCCCGCCCGATGTGCAGCATCCCGCAAGCGTGTGAGGGCGAACCCGCCCCGGTCAAAGCCGCGTATCGCTGGTTGGCGAACGAACACGTGAACCTCACCGACGTCCTGCAGCCGCACTACGAAGCCACCGCCCGTCGGGTCGCGGCCCACGCGGTCGTGCTGGCTGTCCAGGATACGACCTTCTTCAACTACAGCGGCCACGCGGCCTTGGACGCGGGTCCGATCGGCACCCCCGCGGACAACTCGACGGGCATCGTCATGCACGACACCATGGCCTTCACGGCGCAGGGCTTGCCGCTCGGCCTGCTCGACGTGCAAGCCTGGGCCCGGGATCGAGCGGCCGTGGGCAAGAAGCACCAGCGGCACACGCGTCCGATCGAGCGCAAGGAGAGCGCCAAGTGGTTGCGGAGCTATCAGGCGGCGGCCGCCGTCCAGGAGCTGTGCCCCGACACCACGGTGATCAGCGTCGGCGATCGGGAAGCGGATGTGTACGAGCTGTTCGCCGAGGCGCGGAGTCGCGACAACACGCCCGAGTTGCTGATTCGCGCCGAACAGAACCGCCGCGTGAACGCGGAGCAGCCGCACCTGTGGGCGCACGTGGAGCACCAGCCGCTGTGCGGCACCGTGGTGCGGCCGGTCGCGCGCACGAAGACGAGCCAAGAACGGCACGCGACGCTCGAGCTTCGCTACGCCGCGGTCGAGCTGCAGCCGCCCCGAGACCGCCCCCGGCTCGGCCCGACTCACCTGTGGGCGGTGCAGGCCAAAGAAGTCGACGCCGCGGCGGACGTCCAGCCCCTCGAATGGATGCTCCTGACCACGATGGAGGTGGCCACGGCCGACGGCGCGTGCCGGATGCTCGACTGGTACGCCACGCGCTGGGGCATCGAGACGTTCCACAAGGTGCTCAAGAGTGGGTGTCGCATCGAGGAACGCCAGCTCGCGACCGTGCGCCGGATCGAGAACTGTTTGGCGATCGACCTGGTGGTCGCCTGGCGGGTCCAGCAGCTGACGATGCTCGGGCGGGAGACCCCGGAGCTACCGTGCACGGTGTTCTTCGAGGACCACCAATGGAAGGCGCTGTACGCCTTCGTCGCGCGCGATCCGACGGCCGTGCCGGCCGAGCCCCCGCCCATCCGCGAGGCCATGCGGGTCGCTGCCCGGTTGGGCGGCTTTCTCGGACGCAAGAGCGATGGCGAACCGGGCGTCAAGGCCTTGTGGATCGGTCTGCAACGGCTCGATGACATCGCCATGGCCTGGCTGGCCTTCCGACCTCAACCTGCCCTGCCGGACCCGGATACGTCGTGACGCATGCGAGCGAGCAAATCGAGCGGGGGCGACGAGCGCGACGGATTCGACTCGCCGTTGGTGGAACCGCCACGCTGGCGCTGGCACAACAGGGCGGGAGGAGGCATCCGTGACCTACCAGCACGTCGACTCGTCTAGTATCGAAGCCGTCGCCTACGATCGCGTGACGTCGACGTTGGGGGTGCGCTTCCGGGCTGGCCGGGAGTACCTCTACTCACGAGTGCCCGAGGCCGAGTACGAGCGATTCTTAGCTGCTCAGTCAATCGGGCGTCACTTCGTTCGACACATACAGAACGCCGGATACGAGCACAGGCGAGTCCGCTGATGGGGCCGCGCGTGAGCACAGCTACGCCGGACCTCGAAATACCCGAGCCCAGGCCAACCAGATGCTGCATCCAAATCGAACCGTGTCCAGAGTCTGAGAAGTGGGTAATGGGAAGCTCGGCGCAGGGGGCATGGGCGAGGTCTACCGGGCCAGAAATACCAAGCTCAACCGCCGACCAATCCGACCCCTGCCGCATGCCTGTGGGTCGCACCAGAATCAGAACAAGGGGAACTCCATGAACAAGCGGATCACATTCCTGCTCGTAACGACCTTGCTCGCATTCCCTACCTGGGCAATGGGTCAGAGCGACCAGACCTACGCCACCTACATCACCGAGGAGCAGTGGCAAACGGTCAATGAGCTACCGGGTGTCGACCGGCAGATAGTGAGCCGGGACATTGGCAAG
>JBHICL010000471.1:0-3108 GCA_046759605.1 Alphaproteobacteria bacterium
CCGCTTGCCCGGGAGCGTCGCAACGAGATTTCGTTTCGCTTTGCCGAGGAAGTCGGTACGATCCGTGCCGAACCGGTTCGACCTTCACCGTCATGCCATCAAAAGGGAGATAGGAGCCATGGTTGAGATTGCGGTCAGCGAGCTTCCACTGGTTGAGGAGACCGAAGCGGAGGGCGAGGTCGCGCGCCTCTTCGACGATATCAAGGAAAAGGAACAGATTCCGTTCGTCCCCAACATCTGGCGCGGCGTCGCGGGCTCTCCCGAACTGCTCGAGGGCTTCTGGAAGGCCTACCTGAGTACGAAGACCATCTCGTTGCCGGCGGCCCTCACGAGCATGATCGGCTACTCCATATCCGCAGCGAACAGGTGCACATATTGCAACACGATCTACAAGGTCAGCTGCTCGATGCACGGCGTCGACGACGAGGCGATGGCGGCGCTCCAGGCCGATCTCACGACCCTCACGCCTCAGCGAGTGCAGGAGATCGTTCGCTTCGCCACAAAGTGTGGGATGGAGCCGGAATCTCTGACCAAGGCGGACTACGACCGGGTGCGGGACCAGGGTCTTAGCGACCAGGAGATCGTGGAAGTCATCGTCTACGCGGCGTGGTGCACGTTCGCCGACAGAATTGCCGACGCCCTGAAGATCGAGGTGGACCCCTTCATCAAGCAGGCGGCCGAGGGTTGAACCCGATTGGAGCGGGGACCGACGGGCGGGTAACGCCCGTTCGTCCCCGCTCCCGCATCTCCATGAAATACCGGGTCATTTTGGCCCAAGCGCAGGCGACAGGTTGCTCGCGGCCGTCCGGCGCGACACAGTTATGCACCCGACATCTGGCTGAAGGGATCGCGTAGTGGACAATCAGGAATTCCGCCGCAGCGCGCACGAGCTGGTCGATTGGATGGCCCGCTACCTCGAGAACATCGAGAGTTACCCGGTGCGCTCCCAGGCGCGGCCGGGGGAGATCTCCGCCCGGCTGCCCGAGGTCCCGCCGGTGGAAGGCGAGCCGGTCGACCGCATCATGCGGGACTTCGAGGATGTGGTCCTGCCAGGGATCACGCACTGGCAACATCCCAGCTTCTTCGCCTACTTCCCGGCCAACAGCAGCCCGCCATCGGTCCTGGCGGAGATGTTGACGGCGACGCTGGCGGCGCAGTGCATGAGCTGGCAGACCTCGCCCGCGGCGACCGAGCTCGAGACCCGGGTGATGGACTGGCTGCGCCGCATGATCGGGCTGCCGGAAGGCTTTGCCGGCGTTATCCAGGACACGGCTTCGAGCGCCACGCTCGCGGCGATCCTGAGCGCGCGCGAGCGGGCCACCGGCTGGCGTTCGAACGAGTCGGGGCTCAGCGATCAGCCGGCCATGACGGTCTACGCGTCGTCGGAGGCCCATTCCTCCATCGACAAGGCGGTACGGATCGCGGGCCTGGGCCAGGCCGGCCTGCGCAAGGTCGCCGTCGACGAGACGTTTGCGCTCACGCCCGAGCTGCTCGCCCAAGCCGTGGAAGCCGATCTCAGTGAGGGGCGGAGGCCCATCTGCGTCGTCGCGACCGTGGGGACCACCGGCGCATCGGGGTTCGATCCCCTGGGACCCATCGGCGAGATCTGCGCGAAGCACGGGATCTGGCTGCACGTGGATGCGGCCTGGGCGGGTAGCGCCCTCGTCCTGCCGGAGACGCGGTGGATGATCGAAGGCATCGAGCGGGCCGACAGCTTCGTATTCAACCCGCACAAGTGGCTGTTCACCAACTTCGATTGTTCCGCTCATTACGTCCGAGATCCAGACGCCCTCACACGCACCTTCGCTGTTCAGCCCGAGTACCTCCGCACCGCGGCGGACGACGTGGTGATCAACTACCGTGACTGGGGCGTTCCCCTGGGACGGCGTTTCCGGGCGCTCAAGCTGTGGTTCGTGATCCGCGCCTATGGCGTGGACGGGCTGCGCGAACGCATTGCGGCGCATATTCACCTGGCCCGGGAGGCGGCCCGGAAGATCGAGACGTGGGAGGACTTCGAGCTGCTGGCGCCTGCGCGCCTGGCGCTGTTCTGCTTTCGCTACCGCCCGAGGGGAGTCGACGATCCGGCCCAGCTCGATCGGCTGAACGAGCAGCTTCTGGAACGCCTGAACGAGAGCGGCGCGCTCTACCTCACCCATGCGCGCGTGAACGGAGCCGTCGCGCTCAGGTTCTCCGTCGGGCAGAGGACCACCGAGGCGAGACACGTCGAGGCGGCCCTGGCGCGCATCCGCGAAACGGCGGCGACGCTTCGCTCCGAATCGCCCGGCCGCAACGACAGCGTGTAGCAAAACGCACTGTCGAACCGCCTCTTTTTGATATTTGTCAGGTCTGTATAAAATAGTCGCGAAGGGGCGAAACGCGGCGGTTAGCGATGTTGGAGGCCCTTGGAGTCCTGACTCTGGCGACGGCTCTACTCCAGCGTGAGAAGCGCCTGTCCGGTCGCATGCTCAAGCGCATCTTCGATCTGGATGATGACGGTCTGGAAGACTTGAAGTTTGAGCTGGTGCACGTCCGGCGGCTGGCGGTGGACGTGGATGGCGTCCTTCACTGGGCGGATGAGACCCAGGCCGTTCCGACCGAAGCGCACCGGGCGTCCCAAACGGAGCCACCGCCCGCTCCGCGCGTTACGGAGACATCCGCGCCGGCGTCCGCTGAAGACGAGACCGCGTCGCCGCAGGGCGAGCGGCGGCATCTGACCGTGATGTTCTGCGACCTGGTCGGCTCGACCGAGCTGTCGACGCGCTTCGATCCGGAGGATCTGCAGGAGATCATTCGCGGCTTTCAGGACCTTTGCGCCAGGGTCGTCTTGCAATTCGACGGATATGTCGCAAAGTACATGGGCGACGGCGTCCTGATCTATTTCGGTTATCCGCAAGCCCACGAGAACGACGCCGAGCGGGCGGTGCGAACCGCCCTCGCACTTCTCGAGGCGATGCCGGAACTGGAGGCCAGGCTCGAGCAGGATCAGCCGGTCGAGCTGGCGGCGCGGGTCGGTATCGATACGGGCCTCGTCGTCGTTGGCGAGGTGATCGGTGAAGGAGGCGCCGAGGAGATCACGGTGGTCGGCGAGACGCCCAACATCGCCGCGCG
>JBHICL010000472.1:0-3083 GCA_046759605.1 Alphaproteobacteria bacterium
TTTGGCCGATGTAACAAGTGGGGCGAGCCATCGTCCGCCCGCCCCAGTGTCGAAGATGAATGAGGATCTCGGTGATCCTCACTTCTCCTCAAAAAAGGGCATCATCGCATTGACGTAGATCAACCCTGATCGAAAATCTCACGACAGAGTCATTGGCTTTAGCCGTGTAGTTTCGCGTCGTTGTGTCAGATCTTCTTCATTGGCGCGAGAGGACCTTAGAATAGCCGTCGAAACTCCAGCAGACTGGAGGGGATAATGCCGAACTGGCTGACACCATTGCTCAAATGGGGCGGGATTGCGCTCGCGGTCATTTTCGCGATCGCGCTCATCGTGGCCAGACCAACCGAGCCTGTCGCTGGCGCCGCCGAAGTTGAGGGCGGAGCCCCGATAGCTCTGTACTGGGTGCTGCTCGTGATCGGCTTGGTTGCGGCAGTTGCCGGCTTCTGGATGGGCAGGCGTTAGGTCTGATCACCGAAGCTCGATCTGCCTGACAGACACGAAAAGACGCGGCCGGACCAAGAGATGCAGTTATGGGTAGGAGAGCAAATGATCGACGACCATGTACGTTCAGAGATGATTTTTTATGCAACTACCGGTGATTATTCGGACGCCGAAAGGTATGAGAAATTTGCACTTGCTTGCAATCTTGACAAAAAGGCTTTTGAAATAGGGCGTGTGGTGAGAGGTCTTGTTGGTACACTTAAGGTTCGCAGACCCGTGGAAATCCTGGAGACAGCTTCTGCTACCGGGCTAACGGCTGTTGGGGTGGCAAAAGAGCTTACGAAGTCAGGTATCAAGCACATCTATACTTCGCTCGATATAGAGCAAAATCTTCTTGATTATGCGAAGGCGTGTGGAAGAGGGGATAAGTTTGTTCAGGGTGACTTTGAGAATTTGCCGTTTGCGGATGAATCGTTCAACATCTACATCATGATGGGAGCGGAAGGTTGTCGGCCAAAAGGAAAATTCTATGCCGAAGTTTATCGTGTATTAAAGTCGGGAGGTCATTATGTTATGCCCCAGATTGGACCACGGCCGATTGTAAGTGATTTGGAAAAAGACAATGCACTAAAATCAGGTTTGACTATTGTTCGAGCGGACAATTATCTGATTTGTAAAAGCTTAGATCAAATCTGAGTGCGCCAGGCGAAGCTGGCGGCTTCTAGCGGGTGGGAGTCCCGCCGGGGTAGGTCGTAGCCGGACGCCCCGTAGCGAGTCTTGGGTCCGCAAGGGTAACCGACCGGACTAAGCGTAGACAGCGAGTGTGCAGGGTGTGTATTGGGCCACGAAATGGTCATGTCGTGGGTGCCGAGGCCGCTCAGATGGCCGAAGGCCACGCCGTGGGGCGCGGAATGGCGAGTGCGTCACGGGCCGCCGGGGTCGTAGACCACATCATGCCCACACAGAAGCCGTCGGAACCTGGGAAGCCCTGTCGGGCTCTCCGGCTGGTCACCGGAGGGGCTGTTGGCCGAGGGAAGACCGGAGGCCAAGGTCTCGGCGCGGCAGGGTGGCGGATCGGGGTGTAGTACTGCGGATGGCGGCGAAGGCAACGAGCCGACCGGAGGGAAGGCCCCGACCGGTGGGGATCTCGGGCGAGGCGGCACAGGTCCGGACGCAGGGCCGGGGTTTCCTGCCGGCCAATCTTGCTCGGGTGAATGAAGCGGCCAGACGGTCGCGCCAGGCTCGGTTCACGGCGCTGCTTCACCACGTCAATGGCGAGGCGCTCGGACGGGCGTTCAAGCGATTGCGTCGGAAGGCGGCGTCTGGGGTGGACGGGATGACGGTGGAGGCCTACGAGCAGGATCTGGGGGCAAACCTCCGGGATCTCTGCGACAGGGTCCACAGCGGTCGCTATCGACCGCTGCCGGTGCGCCGGACCTATATCCCGAAGGTCGATGGCGGGCAGCGTCCCCTCGGTGTCCTCGCCCTGGAGGACAAGATCGTCCAAGGGGCGGTCGGTGAGGTGCTTAGCGCCGTCTACGAGACCGACTTCCTCGACTGCTCCTATGGCTTCAGGCCGGGTCGCAGTGCTCATCAAGCGCTGCGCCAAGTCCACGACGCCATCCTGTCGGAGCGGGTGAACTGGGTGTTCGATGCCGACATCCACAGATTTTTCGACAGCGTCGACCACGACTGGCTGCTGCGGATGATCGAGCACCGGATCGCCGATCCTCGCATTGTCAGGCTGATCCGCCTGTGGCTGCGAGCCGGTGTGATGGAGAACGGCGTGTACGCCGATACGGTGGAAGGGACGCCCCAAGGCGCGGGCATCAGCCCGCTGCTCGCCAATATCTTCCTGCATTACGTGCTCGACCTCTGGGTCGGACAGTGGCAGCGGCGGCATGCGACCGGCCGGATGCGGCTGGTGCGGTATGCCGATGACTACCTGCTGACCTTCGAACGACGCCCGGATGCGGAGCGGATGGCAGCGGACTTGGCGGCACGATTGGCCAAGTTTGGTCTTCAGCTTAACGAGGACAAGACGCGGCTGATCGAGTTCGGTCGATTCGCGGCAGCGAACCGGCGACGCCGGGGCCAGGGGCGGCCGGAGGCGTTCGACTTCCTGGGCTTTACCCATTACTGCGGTCAGACCAGGGACGGGCGCTTCATGGTGCAGCGGAAAACGCAGCGCAAACGGGTGCTGCGCAAGCTGAAGGCGCTCCGGCGGGAGATGAAGCGGAGAATGCACGCCTCGTTACGTGATCAACAGCAGTGGCTGTCCTCGGTGTTGCGAGGTCATTACGCCTACTACGGGATCACGGGCAACGCGCGCAGTCTCAGCCGCTTCTATCATCAGGTCGTACGCGCATGGCGGTGGGCCTTACGACGCCGCGGCCAGCGGCCCCACCTGCCATGGGACCGGTTTCGGTTCCTTCTTCGCATTTTCCCTCTCCCTCCACCGCGGATCGTACACTCCTGGCGCTATCGGGCAGCCTAATCAGGTGACCCACTGGAGGAGCCGGATGCGGGAAAACCGCACGTCCGGATCTGTGAGGGGGGCGTCGGGCGACCGGCGCCTCTACTCGACCAGTCGTTGAGTTTTGCGCCTGGTTGTCGGCTCGGTTTCGACTGTCGGATGTTCA
>JBHICL010000473.1:0-3081 GCA_046759605.1 Alphaproteobacteria bacterium
TGTGGCGACACCTCCCTGCCCTTCTACGACGCGCTCCGCACCCTCGATCACGGCATCGAGCACATCCTGACGCGGGACGAGCGGTCGGCAGCCTATATGGCGGACGGCTATGCACGGGTCACGGGACGGGTCGGCGTGTGCGAGGGCCCCAGCGGCGGCGGCGCCACCTATATCCTTCCCGGGCTCGTCGAGGCCAACGAATCCTCGGTGCCGGTCCTCGCCATTACCACCGACGTATCGCGCCTGTCCCTCGGCAGGTACCCGCTGACCGAGCTCGATCAAGGGGCGCTGTTCAAGCCTCTGACCAAGTGGAACGCCGTCATCGAACGAAGCGAGCTGGTGCCGCGGTCGGTCCGATCGGCCTTTCGCGCGATGACGACCGGGCGGCCGGGCTCCGCGCACCTGGCGTTCCCGTTCGACGTCCAGCGCGCGCCCGTCCCGGAATCGGAGCTCTGGGCGCAGGAAGAGCACGGCAGCTTCCCGGCCTGGAGGACCGGTCCCGACCCGGCCGCGGTGGAGCGCGCGGTCGAGGCGATCCTGTCCGCCGAACGCCCGGTGGTGTTGTGCGGCGGCGGTGTGGTCCTGTCGCGCGCCGAAGCCGCGTTGGAGCGCCTGGTCGTGCGCCTGAACCTGCCGGTGACGACCACGATCAGCGGAAAGGGAAGCCTGGCCGACACACACCCCAACTGCGTGGGCGTCGTCGGCAGCAATGGAGGCGTCCCGGCAACGCGCGCGGTGCTCGAGGGCGCGGACCTCGTCGTGATGATCGGCTGCCGCGCCGGTTCGGTGACGACGGAGCGGTGGAGCTGCCCCAGGCCCGGCGTGCGCGTCGTCCACATAGATGCCGACCCGATGGTCATCTCCGCGTCGTATCGAACCGAGGTCGCCGTCGTCGGCGACGCCTTGCTGGCTCTCGAGGCAATCGACAGAGTCCTCGACGACAACCCTCCGCGTCGCGACTTCGCCGGCGCAAGCCTTGCCGCCCGGGCGCGTGAAGCCAAGCGACGCGACTTCGCGGAACGTTCCTCGAGCCTGGATACACCCATACGGCCGGAACGCGTCGCCCGGCTCCTCGACAAGGTTCTGCCAAGGAACAGTATCGTTGTCGCCGACCCGGGCACGCCATGCCCATATCTCTCCGCGTTCCATGACGCGGAGGAGCCGGGGCGGCGGTTCATCACCAACAGGGCGCACGGTGCGCTGGGCTATGCGTTGGCGGCGGCCCTGGGAGCGCACTACGGTCGTCCCTCGGCGAAGTGCGTCGCGGTGATGGGAGACGGCAGCTTCGGCTTCACCTCCGGCGAACTTGAAACAGTGGTGCGCAAAGAACTGCCTATCACCTTCATCGTGCTCTCGAACGCCGTTTACGGATGGATCAAAGCGGGACAAAAGGCGGGATTCGGCGAGCGGTATTTCGGCGTGGACTTCACGCGCACCGATCATGCGGCGGTCGCGCAAGCGTTCGGCCTCAAGAGCTGGCGCGTGGAGGATCCGCGCGAGCTCGAGACCGTGCTCCGAAGCGCGGTCGGCAGTGACGGTCCCGCGCTGGTGGACGTGATTTCTCAGCCGCTTCACGAGGCGGATGCGCCGGTGTCCGAATGGATTGCCTAACAGGGCCGTGACGATCGAGAGAGGGTGTCAGCCGAAGCGCGCGAGGGTCATGCCCGCGAGATCCACGGCGGGCTCCCGGCCCACCATCACGTCGGCGACGGCGCGGCTCGAGCCGCAGGCCATGGTCCAGCCCATGCTCCCGTGACCGGTGTTGAGGAACAGGTTGCCGATGGGACCGCGGCCGAGTATGGGAGGACCGTCCGGGGTCATGGGCCTGAGGCACGCCCAGTGCTCGGGCTTCGTGATGTCCACGCCATTGGGAAACAGCTGGGCGGCCAGTCGTGTCATGCGGTCGAATTCAGGCGTCCGACAATCGGTGTCATAGCCCGCGAACTCCGCCGTCGCGGTGAGGCGGAGATGATCCCCCATAGGGCCAAAGGCAACCAGCCTCGCCTCGTCGATGCCGCCCACCCTGGGCGCCGCGTCCGGGTTCGTGATGGGCAACGTCAACGAATAGCCCTTGACCGGGTAGATCGGCAGTCCGAGCCCGGCGGTACGGGCGACCAGCGGGCTGTAGCTGCCGAGCGCCAGGACATAGCTGTCACCGCCGATGGCGCCGTTCCGTGTTTCCACCCGCTCGATGCGGTCTTGCACGCGGACGAGGCGCTCGACCGTCGTGCTCGTCATGAACTCCACGCCCATCCGCCGGCAGATCGCGGCGAGCCGGCGAGTGAACATCCGGCAGTCGCCGCTCTCGTCCGTGGGACAGTAGACGCCACCTGCGAGCTCGTCGCGTATGCTTGCCAGTGTCGGCTCGATACGGGCGCACCCGTCCGCATCGACCACCTGGAGCTCGTGGCCCTGCTCGCGAATAACGTCCATGGCGCGGACGCCCTCGTCGAATTGACGCTCGTCGCGAAAGAAGTAGAGCAGGCCGTTGTCGAGCCGCCGGTAGGCGATGCCGGTCTCCTCGCGAAGGGCCGTGAGACAGCGCTGGCTGTAGCGGCAGATCCGGTACTTGGTCGCCGAGGTCTCCAGAGCCGCATCCGACGTGCAGTGGCGGAGGAACCTGACGCCCCAACGCCAGAGCTGCGGGTCCGCGCGCAGGTGCATGCGGAAGCCGAGATCCTTGCGCCACAGCGACCGCAGCAGGATCCTCGGCGCCCGCGGCGAGGCCCAGGTGAGCGCATGACCCACGGAGATGAGCCCGGCATTGGCGTAGCTGGTCTCGGACGCGGCCTCGGCCTGGCGATCGACGACGACCACACGGGCGCCTTCCCTGGCGAGGTAATAGGCGGTCGTCACCCCGACGACGCCCGCCCCCAGAACGACCGCTTTCATTCGTGCTCCATCGAACCGGTGGGCGATAGTTTCACCAACACATCGCGCCGACAAGCACCGGGCCGCCGTTCGACAAAACGTGTGTAGGCACGGTTCGGCTCTGCTAGGCTGGCGTCGCTTGCAAAAAAAAGGGAGGCGGCGCGGAGGATGGCTTCGCCAAGTACCGGATTCGGTTCGACTAGGCTGGCG
>JBHICL010000474.1:0-3071 GCA_046759605.1 Alphaproteobacteria bacterium
GGGGGATAACTTTCCAGGTGCGGCATGGCCTCAACACCGGCCTCGTCGTGGTGGGCGCGATCGGCAGTGACCTGCGCATGGACTACACGGCGGTGGGGGACACCACCAACGTGGCCGCGCGCCTGCAGCAGGCCGGCGAGCCCGGGCGGGTGATCATCGCGGAGCCGACGCACCGGCTCGTCCGCGGCTACTTTGCGACGCGGTCCCTCGGCGAGATGCACCTCAAGGGTAAGACCGAGCCCGTCCCCGTGTGGGAGGTTCTCGCCGCCCACGAAGCGCGCACGCGCCTCGAGGTTGAGGCTGACCGCGGGCTCACGCCGCTGGTGGGTCGGGAGCGAGAGCTCACCCTCCTCCTCGACGCCTTCGAGCGCGCCCGCGCGGGCCAGGGACAGATCGCCCTCGTCGTCGGTGAGCCGGGCATCGGCAAGTCGCGCCTGCTCCTCGAGCTGCGCCGGCGCATCGGCGACGATGCCGCCTGGCAGGAGGGCCACTGTCTGTCGTTCGGGAAGGCGATGGCCTTCCACCCCCTGGTCGATCTCCTCCACCGCCGGTTCGGCATCGAGGAGGCCGACGGGGAGGCGGTGATCGCGGCCAAGATCGAGCGCGACCTGGCGGAGGTCGGCACGGACCTCGTCGAGATTGCGCCCTATGTGCGCGCGTTGCTGTCGATCGACCCCGCTGACGCCGACGTGCGGGCCATGAGCCCGGCCCAGCGACGCGGAGAAACCTTCGAGGCGCTTCGCCGCCTGCTGGTCCGCGCCGCCGAGCGGCAGCCGCAGGTGCTGGTGATCGAGGATCTCCACTGGATCGACGGCGCGAGCGAGCAGTTCCTGGCCGCGCTGGTCGATAGCGTCCCAGCCCTCCGCGCGCTCCTCCTGTTCACCTACCGTCCGGGCTACGCGAGTCCCTTCGGCGAGCGCAGCTACTTCACGCGCATCGTCCCGGCGGCGCTGTCGTCCGAAGACAGCGCGTGCATGGCGGCGGCCGTCCTCGCCACCGACGCCCTCCCCGAGGAGCTGCGCACGCTCGTGGCCGCGAAGGCCGAGGGCAATCCCTTCTACGTCGAGGAGCTGGCCAAGTCGCTGGAGGAGAGCGGCGCGCTGCGCCGCGTGGATGGCCGGCTCGAGCTGGCTCGACCCGTGAGCGAGATCGCCATCCCCGGAACCATCCAGGACGTGATCGCCGCGCGCATCGACCGGCTCCCCGAGGCGCCCAAGCGGGCGCTCCAGCTGGCCTCCGTGATCGGGCGCGAGTTCACCCGTCGCCTGCTGGACCGCCTCGCCGAGATCCGGGAGCGGACCGAGGAGTTCCTGCACGAGCTCACAGCGCTCGAGCTGATCCACGAGCGACGCCTCTTCCCCGAGCTCGTCTACATGTTCAAGCACGCGCTGACGCAAGACGTGGCGTACGCCTCGCTCCTCGTCCAGCGGCGGAAGGAGCTCCACGGGCTCATCGGCCTCGCGATCGAGGAGCTCTACGCCGACCGGCTCGCCGAGCACTACGAGGTGCTGGCGCATCACTTCTCCGAGGCCGAGGACTCGCAGCGGGCGCTCGACTACCTGCTCAAGGCTGCCGACAAGGCCACGAAGGCGTTCGGCCTACGCCAGGCGCTCGACCTCTATGGGGAGGCGCTGGAGGCCGCTCGCCGGCTAGGCGAGGGGGTGCCAGTGGCGACCCTCATGGCCATCCAGCGGGCGCGCGCCGACGTCTACTTCGGTATCGGCGAGTTCGATCGGTCGCGGGCCGAAGCCGAGGCGCTCGCCGAGCTTGCCCGCCGGGCGCAGGATCGCGCGGCGGAGGCCGGAGCCCTGGTCCAGGTCGCCCTCGCCTTGCAGTGGGAGGAGGACTTCCCCCCCGCCCTGGCCAGCGCGCGAGAGGCGATCGAGATCGCGGAAGCCGTCGGGGCCCCGCCGGCCCTCGCAGGTGGCCTGTACGTCCGTGGCTACATCCACGCGGTGAGCGGGAGCCTCGACGCGGCCGAGAAGGATCTCGGCCGCGCGCTCGCCATCGGGCGATCAACCGGAAGCGCCGGCCATCAGGCGATGGTGCTGCACGCCCTCGCCAATCGCCAGAGCTGGCAAGGCCAGTACCAGGAGTGCCTGGAGCTCGCCGGCGAGGGCGTTCGCATCGCCCGCGAGCATCGCCTCGTCGTCCCTTTGCTTCGATGCCTCTGGAACCACGGGGTGGCCTGGTGTGACCTGGGACAGTACGACGCCGCGCTCGCCGCCCTTGGGGAGGCGCTGGCGCTCGCCGAGAAGATCGGTGACGACGCCTTCATCCCTCGCTTCCTCAACACGCTCGGGTGGCTCCGGATCGACTGCGGGGACTTCGCCCGGGGCGTCGAGCTGTCCGAGCGCTCGTACGAGATCACGAATCGCTCCTCCCGCGCTGGCCACGGCACCGGCGCCGAGCGCCGCGCCTTCATCCGCATCAACGAGGCCGACGCCTGGATGGCGCAGGGCGACCACGCCAGCGCCGCCGAGGCCCTGGAGGAGGCCCATCACACCGTCCAGCATCCCCCGCCCTCACGCTGGATGACCTGGCGGTACTCGACGCACTGCTACGCAAGCCTCGGCCAGCTCGCGCTGCTGCGGGGAGACCGTGAGCGTGCGCGGTGGCTGGCCGACCAGAGCCTCGAGACCGCTGTACCCACGCGCTCGCGGAAGTACGAGAGCTGGGCCTGGCGGCTCAAGGGGGAGAGCGCGACGGCCCGGCGCGCCTGGGACGAGGCCGAGGACGCGCTCCGACGTGCACTCGGCATCGCGGAGACGATCGGCCAGCCGCGCCAGACCTGGATGAGCCAGCTCGCGCTCGGGCGCCTCGACGCGGCGCGGGGCCGGCGGGAGGATGCGCTCTCGCGCTACCGGGCGGCGTGGGCGATCATCGAGGGGCTACGGGCGCGCACCCACGACGCCGGCCTGCGGGCCGGGCTCGAGTCCTTGCCCCTTGTCCGCGAGGCCGAAACCCTGGCCCGGGCATAGTGCTCACGTGCATCGACCACATCATGATCGCTGTGCCCGATCTCCAGCAGGGGATCGACACCTACACGCGCCTGGGATTCCACGTCTATC
>JBHICL010000475.1:0-3071 GCA_046759605.1 Alphaproteobacteria bacterium
CGAGCACGTCCGCGGCTACGGCCACGTCAAGGAAGCGCAGCTTGCGGTGGCCAAGACCCGTGAGGCGGAGCTTCTGGCCGCATTCCGATCCCCGGCCCCGACCGCCACCGCGGCGGAGTAGGCGACCGGCGCCCGAATCACATTGAGGAAGAGCACGCGCAAGAACACCTCGCTCCCCCGCGGCTCCATGGCCTACACGTCGAGCGCCCGGCGGTAGACCTCGAGGAGCTCCTCCCGCTCGCGCCGATCGCTCGGCTCCATCTTCCTGAGCTTGACGACCTGGCGCAGGGTCCGGGTATCGAAGCCCGCTCCCTTGGCCTCGGCATAGACCTCGCGGATATCGGCGGCGATGCCACCGCGTTCCTCCTCCAGGCGCTCGATGCGTTCGACGAACGAACGCAGGCGCTCGACGGCAATGCCGCCCACATCGGCCATGTGCCCCTCCCAGAGCCTGGTCGTGAGAGCCATCCGGCGAACGCCGGACATCGGGACATTACCGGCCGTCTCCGGGCACGGCAAGTCGCCCGCGACGGAATGCTTCAGTCGGCTGGTTTGTTCTGCTCGAACGCGGCGAGCTGTTCGGGCGTGGCTTCTTTCTGGTGCTTCGCTTTCCACTCGGCGTAGGGCATGCCGTAGACGATCTCGCGGGCCTCGTCATAGCTGAGCTCGAACCCGCGTTCCTCGGCGGCCGCCCGGTACCATTTGCTGAGGCAGTTGCGGCAGAACCCGGACAGGTTCATGAGGTCCAGGTTCTGGACATCGGTGCGGTCGCGCAGGTGTTGGACGAGACGCCGGAAGGCCGCCGCCTCCAGCTCGGTGCGCGTCTTATCGTCGAATTCCTGCATCCCTATCCCCGGTCGTCGGACATGGCTACGCCGTTACATGTTGGTCGTCCCGCGGCGAAAGGCCAGGCCCGGCGTCGATCCCGGCGACGGTCTCCGCAATCAGCCAGTCGACGACGCGGCTCAAAGCCGTCGGTTCGTCGGCGCCCTCGGCTATGGCCTCGTCATAGATGGCGATCTGCCGGTGTGCGCTGGTGCCACGCGCCAGGATGTTGCGCGCGTTCTCGATCTCGGCGAGGCAGGCGTGCTCCTGGGCGTCCAGCCGGACCAGCTCGATCAACTCCTCCAGCAGGTCGGGATATGGCACGATCTGGCCCTTGCCGAAATCGACGAGACCCTGGGAGAACCCGTAGCGCTGGGCACGCCAGCGGTTTTCGTTGATCAGCATGTTCGAATATTCGCGCCAACGCTGATTGTTGCGTCTCAGCCGCAACAACGCCGACAGCACGCAAAGGAACATCGCCGCGACCGTGATGCCGTCGTCGAGACGGGTGCACACGTCGGCGATCCGCATCTCTATCGTAGGAAACCTGGCGTGCGGCCTAATGTCCCACCAGATCTTGCTGGCATCCTCGATGAGACCGGCCTCGGTGAGGGCGTCCAGGTGGCGGCAATATTCGCGGAAACTGTCGAAGCGTTCGGGCAAGCCGGTTCGCGGCAGCTCGTCGAAGACGCTGATCCGATAGCTCATCAAACCGGTCTTGATCCCCTGCCAGAATGGCGACGAGGTGCTGAGCACCAGTATGTGAGGCAGGAAATAGACGGCCTGGTTCATGAGATCGACACGCAGCTCGTCGTCGTCGAACCCGACGTGCACGTGCATGCCGCAAATGAGCAGCCGATGCGCCACGGCCTGCATGTCGCGCGCAAGAACATGGTAGCGCTCCTTGTCCGTGGGTATCTGGCGGTGCCACACGGCGAAGGGATGGGTCGAGGCCGCGATCGGCGCGAGCCCATAGCTGTTCGTCGCCCTGGCGACACAGCGGCGCAGATCGCGCAGCTTGTCCCGCGCCTCGGCGACGGTTCCGCACACGGCCGTGCCCACCTCGATCTGCGCGCGCAGGAACTCGGGGACGACCGCGCCCATTTCCGTATCCACGAGCGCCTCGCATTCGCGCATCATCCCGTCCGGTGGGTCGACGACCACGTCGCGCGTCTCGGGGTCGACGATCAGGTACTCTTCCTCGATCCCGATCGTGAGGGGCGGGTTCAGGCCGGACATTCCTCGTTCCTCATCACGCGGTAGATGCTTTCGTCGGCGAGAACGTCGCGCAGCGCACGATGGAGGCGCTCGGTCCACAACGCGACGCCCTTGGGCGTATCGATAAGGTCCTGGCGCAGCTCGATCAGCGCGTGCGGATAGCCTCGTTCCGCCGCATGTCGCTCCATGCTGAAACCATAGCCGTCGCGCGCAGAGTAAGGCTCGTTGTCGCCGACCACCACGCCGGGCTCGTCGCCCAGCCGCTCGATAAGTGGCCGGGCGACCCTGGGGTCCCGGGTCCACAATAGACCGAAGTGCCAGGGCCGCTCGACGCCGCGCATCACCGGCGTGAAGGTGTGCACGGAGAGCAGGACCGGTGTCACGCCTCCGGTCGAGAGACGCTCGATCATGTCTTCGATCGCGTCGTGATATGGCTCGAAGACCTGCCGGACGCGCGCCCTGCGCTCGGTATCGCTAATCCCGCGGTTGCCCGAGATGAGCACGCCGTCGCTGATCTCCGGGATCGACGTCGGATCGTCCAGCCCGCGGTTGTTATCGATGACGAGGCGTGAGAATCCGCCGAGGACGGCCGGTGCGTCCAGCAGCTCCGCGAGCCGTCGCGTGACGTCTCCGGCCCCGATATCCCATCCGATGTGTCGTCGCAGCACCGCATCATCGAGTCCCAGCCTGTCCAGCGACGTCGGGACGACCCGGCTTGCATGGTCGCATATGAGCAGCACGCGGCCGCCGGCCTCCGGACGCAAGATCTCGTAGGGCGCCGGATCGTCGGGCCCAAGCAGGGCTGGCGCGGGACCGCCAACCAGATCGTTATGCCGTGCAGAATCGGGCATGACCGGAATATAGCGCTCGCGGGACACCACGAACAGCGACGCCGGGCGATGTAGTTGACGGGGACGTGCGCCGCAGCTGTATGGACAACGGGCGGCCCAGCCCGAATATTGATCTTGACGAAAGGCTCGTCAGGGTTTTGCTAGTAGTATGCGTCGTTATCGCAACGCCAAGATCAT